>JAQVWS010000070.1 GCA_028709585.1 Syntrophomonas sp.
TTTAGCCACAAACCTGTGGTTGAGATGATAGTTGACCTGGGTGCTTTTGCTGACAGATTTACTACTGAGATAAACGGTTTTAATGAACGATTACTAAGTTTATTTCCTGGATTAACCTACCATTATTGCTCCCCTGGTTATGAAGGCGGATTTGAGCAAAGACTTAACGAAGGCACACTGATATCCCATGTTACTGAGCATGTGGCACTGGAATTGCAATGTATTATGGGTTATGAAGTATATTTTGGCAAGACGCGGGTTATTGATGAACCTTATAAATATTGTATTGTCTATGAACATATTAATCAGAAATGTGCCCAGGATTACGGATATTATGCCGCAGAGATAGTAGTGGCTCTGGCTAGGAATGAGTTTGTGCCCATAACTAGAATTTTGAATCAACTGTATCAAATATCTACGGAATCGGATCTGGGCCCCAGCACCCTGGCTATTTTCAAAGAGGCCCGGCGAAGAAAAATACCCGTAAGAAGAATAGGTGAAGACAGTTTGTTACAGCTGGGTTATGGAAAACAGATGCGGCTTATAGAAGCCTCTCTGCCAGGCGGAACGAGTTGTATTGCAGTAGAATTGGCCAAAAACAAACAACTGGCCAAAAACTTATTGCAGGAACATAACCTTCCTGTTCCTGCCGGCAGCATAGCGGACACAGAAAAAACAGCTGTGCAAATAGCAGCACAAATAGGATACCCGGTAGTAGTTAAGCCTTTAGATGGCAATCAGGGTAAAAATGTGACGGCCAACATCACTGATGAAACGTCGCTCCGTAAAGCTTACCGCATTTCCAGTTCATATTCCAGATGGGTTATTGTTGAAAAGTTTATCCGGGGCAGGGATTATCGTGTTTTGGTAGTAGGAAATAAAGTTTCTGCAGTAGCGGAGAGAAAACCTCCCTATATAATCGGCGATGGATTTCATAGTGTATCTGAGCTGATCGATGAAGAAAACAAGAATCCTAATAGAGGCAACGGCCACGAAAAACCATTGACAAGGATAAGAATAGACTCAATCGCCAAAGAATTCCTAGCTGGTCAAGGCTATAAAATGTGCGATATACCGAGAATAGGTGCAGTTGTATATCTAAGGTCCAATGGCAATCTTAGTACCGGCGGCAGTTCACGTGATTGCACAGCAGAAATCCACGCGGCCAATAAATTGCTGGCTGTACAGGCAGCCCAGGTAATAGGTCTGGAGGTTGCAGGTATTGATATTGTAATGGATGATATATCCAATGTTTTAACCGCTCAAAACGGAGCTATTATTGAAATAAACGCTGCTCCTGGGCTTAGAATGCACCTCTGCCCCAGGGATGGACAGGGCAGAAATGTAGCTGCAGACATTATTGATCATATGTATCCCCAAGGAACAGATTATTCAATACCTATTGTTTCGATTACAGGTACAAATGGCAAAACAACCGTTACCAGAATGGTATCACATGTTTTATCATTAACCGGCCAGAAAGTAGGCATGACTTGTTCCAGCGGCACCTATATCGGCCAGGAATGTATTTTACAGGGCGACAACACCGGACCCGATAGTGCCCGTTCAATTCTTTACAATAAAGATGTAGAGATAGCTGTGCTGGAAACTGCCCGCGGCGGCATAATTCGCAGAGGTTTAGGTTATGATCTTGCAGATGTGGGTGTAGTTGTTAACATAAGCGAGGATCATTTGGGAATTGATGGTGTTTACTCATTAAAGGATCTAGCTTTTGTTAAATCATTAGTGATTGAAGCGGTGAAAACTACCGGATATGCCGTACTTAATGCAGATGACCATATGACAGAATTCTTGGCTGCCCAAAGAAGCGGACAGTTAATACTATTTTCACAAAAAATTAATAATCCATTATTAATCTCCCATATCAATGCTGGAGGTATGGCTGTGGTTGCACACCAAGGCCTGGTATTCTTTTATAAAGACGGGCTTAAAACAGTATTAATGGGGGTTAATGATATACCAGTAACCTATGCGGGAAATGCCATATGCAATATTGAAAACTCATTAGCTGCAGCAGCCAGTTTATTTGCCGTGGAGATACCATATGAAACTATAAGATTAGGCTTAATGACTTTTAAACCAGATCCGGCTGCTAATGCTGGCCGGTTAAATCTTTTTGACCTTGAACATTTTCGCATTATTCTTGATTATGGTCATAATATCGGGGGATATAAAGCGGTCATCCAATTTGCCAGCACTCTAAACCCAGCAAGACTTATTGGGATAATTGGAATGCCTGGGGATCGCTCCAATGAAGCGATTTTTGAAGTGGGAAAATTTTCAGGCCAATCATTTGCGAAAATTTATATTAAAGAGGATCAGGATTTAAGAGGCCGGGAACCAGGTGAGGTAGCCGGCATATTATTTCATGGAGCTCTTGCAGGTGGTGGAGATGGAGCAGCAATCACCGTCTTATCATCAGAAATAGATGCCTTGCAGGCTGCCATTGACAATGCTTTTCCAGGGGATATTATCATAATGTTTTACGAGGACTTCGACACATCTTTTGGTTTTATAAACAAACTATTTGCAGCGCAAGTTCATGAGATGCCGTTATTAAGCGATAATCAGCCACCCCAGCCCGCCCTTGAATACAATCATTAATCAGAATAGAAAACTCCATTATTCATAATACTAACTATAATCAATAATTAAGGGAGGCTAATATGGCAAAAAAAGATAAAAAGAAAAAAAGCGACCCAGAAGCAAAGGAGATTCCAGGTGGATGCCCGGTAAAAGAAGGGGATAACTGCTTGGTACCCGGGGTATATAGCGATTCTGAACCGATAGGCGGAGGTTGATTGGTTCTAACCAAAAGGGCAGACGACTATATTTCATCATCTGCCCTAAAAACATCATTTTATTGGTTAATTACATTTCCCGCGCAATGTTATCCAATTGGTCGGCTAATGTGGTTATTTCTTCAATGCTGGCGTTTATCTCCTCAGTTGCGGCGGCTTGCTCTTCCGTAGCTCGTAAAGTAACCGCACTATTATTAAAGGTTTCCGTTACCTTTTGGTTTATCTCATCAGTAAGGCCCTTTATTTTGCTAACCGTATTTTTAGATTGATCCGATAATTTTCTTATTTCTTCGGCTACAACCCCAAAACCGCGTCCCGCATCTCCAGCTCTGGCTGCTTCGATAGCTGCATTAAGACCCAACATTTTTGTCTCATCAGCTATTTGCTTTATAAAACCCAAAACATCATTTATATCACCGGATAGTTTGAAAATGTCCTTAATATTAACGTTTAAATGTTGTTCACTGGCGGATATACTCTGCGATGATGCTGCCATTTCTTCTATAACCGTTGATACTTCTTCCAGGTTCCGGGTCAGGGTATTTGACATATCACGGAGACTAACTGCTGTCTGTCTGGGTAAAATAATGCCAAATGTGCCTATAACCTGGCTGGGATCATCCTCTTCAAAAATAGGATAGTTCATTACTAATACCGGTATTCCATAATAAGTAGCATCTAATTCCTGGACAATTAATTTTTTGCTGGCAATAGCTTTAGCAGAGGTAGATCCTTCTCTCAATCGGTTGCCTATTTGTACTTTTGGCATATCAAATTTATTGGAGGGTTGGCGAAGAATAAACTTTTCTAAATCAGTAATATATAAAAATGTTCCTTCATGGAACATCTCGGCCATCAACGGCGCAAAATCTTTGAAAGCATTAACTAATGGATGAATGAGGGGGGTTATAAATATAAAAGAACCGACCGCCTTTTCTTCATCATTGATTATTGGAATTGATTTCATTTTTAGACGGGTCCCATATAAAGAACGAGGCACTTTTTCTTCGGTGATCTTCATTTCTTGCATAGCCTGATAGGGGGAGCCGTCTTTTATAAGACTATCACCTACCTCAATACCTTGTATATCAAAGACATCCGAGGCTAATCTCCAGCTGATTTTATCAGTATCCGATTCTGCAAAAATCGCTCCGCCAGGAATAATATTTACTAATGTGGGTGCAATTTCTCTTATAACTGCGGCCTTCTCTTTTGTAATCATATAATCAATACCCTCCCAATCCTTGAATATTTTTTATTACAATCTGACATTAAACAGATTAAATATCATCCTGTGAATATTATCGATAATTGAGAATGATTTGGATAATTTTTCTTGTTAAATTATTATAGCATAATGATTAATATTCCTGAGTTATAATTAGAAATATTGACGATAATATGGTTAAATTAAAAAATGTTAAATTAATGAATATAGGAGGGGAGTAACCATGGCTTATTCACGGCGGCTGGAATTAAAAACTATGGATAAAATGATTTCACTATATTGCCGTGATATACATGGCAGCAGACAAGAACAACTGTGCCCTGAATGCCAAAAGCTTTTGGATTATGCCGGACAACGCTTAGATAAATGTCCTTTCGGGGAAAACAAACCGGTCTGTGCCCAGTGTACGATCCATTGCTATAAGCCGGAACAGCGTGAAACGGTCAAAAATATAATGCGCTACTCAGGCCCCCGTATGTTGTGGAAAAGCCCTATTCTGACGGCACGCTATATGTACCGCAAAAAATTCAAAAAGGCATCCGACATCAAACCTAAACGCTAATATACTAATGCCCTGGTTAATTTATTATTAAAATTGTCAATTACATATTTTCTCTTTCTGGGTGGCATAAAAAGCCAATGCAGCAATTAAAGCCACAAAGCAAAAGATAAAAGATGACTTAAAAGCTGCCGCCGGTATAACCATATTAACTTCTGGGTATCCGGTAATAATTAATCCCATAACCTGTTGAAAAACAGCTCCGCCAACAAACAAAAATACATTAAGGCAGCCAATACCGGTACCGGCAATCTGAGAGTCAATGTTTTCTCTGAGATTTGCGTACATAACCACAGCAAACCCTCCGAAAATTCCGTATAATAACCATAATATAACGAAGCTGTTGCGGGGAATTGAATCAACCCACAATAGCATCGGCAGCCAGGCCAGGGTATAAAGAATCATTCCGGTTAATACTACCTTTTTTCTGGATTTAAAGACTTTATCAGATAGCCAGCCAGATAAAGGCCCGCCTATAATCATTCCCAGCGGGATCATAGCCAGCAGTTTACTGGTTTCAGCTTTATTAAAGCCATACACTGCAGATAAATACGGACCGGCCCACAAACCTTGAAATCCCATAATACTGCCATAGAAAACGAAATATAAAATTGCAATGGTCCAAAAGTTGTAGTTTTTGAAGATCAGGCTCAGACTTTTAATGATCCCAATGGTTGGGGGAGATGCTGCCTTAACCTCAAGACCTTCTATTTCCGAAATACTTGCACCTCCGATTTCACATGGTTTATCCCGAATAAATACGCAGGATATAATTCCAATTACTATTGAAACAATCCCCACAAAAATCATCGAGTTTCTCCATCCCCAGATTCCCATTATAAAAACCAAAGGAGCAGTCGAGGCGAGGGAGCCCAGGTTGCCCACAGCTAATAATATGCCTGAATAAAAGGCAAATTCGTTTTTCATGAACCAATCAGTTAATAAGCGCATGGCTGGCACATAAACAAATCCTACCCCAAATCCGACTAAAAACCGGGCCAATAATGCGGTGTTAAAGTCCCCGGCAATGCCAAACATAATGGCTCCCAGGCCGGCAATCAGAATGAAAATGGATATTGTTTTCCTAACACCCCAGCGGTCAGCCAGAATACCAGCCGGAAGCTGCCCAAGTGCGTATGCATAAAAGTACATCGAACTAAAGAGTCCTAAAGCCACCGGGGTAGTATTAAAGCTATTTATTAATTCAGGTGCCATTACGGCTGGTGTAGTTCGATGAAAATAAACAAAGAAATAGGCTAGCGCAACGACAAAAAAGATTACATATCGGTACATCAGGGTCTTTTTTCTTTTCGGCATAACAAAATTATTCTCCATCATTAAGGGGTACCTTCCATTTTAAAATGTTTTGTTTATAACTGCAGATTTAGTTTTGCTCCCATAATCCTTTCCTTAATAAGCTTGGTGAGTCTAAATATAATGACCGGGCAATAGATTTAACTAGATAATTATTGAAGCGGTGAAATTTTGAAAAGAGTAAAAATAATTTTCATAAATCTGCTGGTTTTGACCGTTGCCTCATTGGTTTTACGTACTGTAAACATATCTTTTCTGGTATACATATCTAATAAGCTCGGCCAGGAAGGTATGGGGCTTTTCCAATTAATAAGCGCTATATATTTTTTGGCGATCGTTTTTTCGACATCGGGTATTAAGTTTGCCACCACCCGCTTAGTTGCTGAGGAGATAGGAGTGGGGAAACCAGCTGGAGCAATTATAGCTGTACGCAATTGTTTAGTTTATAGTTTAATGTTTAGTATCGCCTCAATGGCTATAGTAATCATTAACGCAGAATATATAGGTACCTGCTTGATCAATGATCCCCGCACCATATTATCACTGCGTATATTTGCATTTAGCCTGCCTTTCATTTCGTTGTCATCGGTTTTAAGCGGATATTTTATGGCGGTGCGCAGAATTATTAAGCCGGTTCTGGTACAGTTCATTGAGTTGTCTATAAAAATATCTACTACTATATTATTCCTAAGTATTTTCTTATCCAAGGGGCTCGAATACGCCTGTGCAGCCGTAGTCTTAGGAGCCTGCAGCGGCGAGTTATGTTCATTCTTATTTTTATTTTTTCTGTATAGGGCTGATCGGTCAGGATTCAATAATACTAACCCGGCTGGATCCGGTTTAGTAATACGGATGTTCCGTATAGCTCTGCCCGTTGCGTTTAGCGCCTATATGATGTCTATTGTCAGAACCATTCAACAATTGTTGATACCCTATGGACTAAAAAAGAGCGGTGAATCAAGTAAAGCAGCCATTTCCACATTTGGAGTAATTCAGGGTATGACCATGCCGGTAATAATGTTCCCTTCAGTATTGCTGGATGCCATCTCTGAAATAATCGTCCCGGAGTTGGCTGAATGCAAGGCCAGCCACAGTTATAAACGTCTAAACTATATTATCGCCCGCGTTTTTAATTTGGGAGTTATCTTATCCATAGGGGTAGCGTGGCTGTTCTGGCGTTATTCACAAGAACTCGGACTGGCTATTTATAACAATGAACAAGCATCCTATTTTATTATGGTGCTGGCGCCTCTAATTCCAGTTATGTACCTTGACAATATTGTGGATAATATATTAAAAGGCATTGATGAACAGGTCAGCTCCATGCAGTATAATATGTTCACATCATTAATTAATGTTATTATGACATATTTACTCCTGCCTCGATATGCTATAACCGGATATATTATTACAACTTATATCACCAGGATATTGAATTTTGCCCTGAGCCTAAACAAGCTAATAAGGGCTACCAATCTAAAAATAGACCTGTATGGAATATTTAAGTCGGTGCTCTGCATAATTGGTGCCATTGGGATTGATGTTTTGCTGCAGGATATTAATCTAATAAAACCTACCTCTGTTTTTCTGCATCTCATATTAATCGCGTCTATTTATATATTTCTCCTGCGGGTTTTTTCCTGTATAACCCACGATGATGTCATATGGGTTAAATCATTGTTTAAATAATGGATTTTGTCTCCAATCCCTGGCTGGGAGGTGGTACTTTAGTTGAGCTATGTATGCATCGGAAACATGGGGAGGGAACTGGCAATAGATTTGTCAGAAGGTGGCTGCTCATGACGGGCTATGGCTGCAGGCGTTTGAACGCCGCTATGGCATGATAAAGCTTATGAAGCATCCCCAAATTATAGGTCTGCACTGCACTCAATTAGTGGCGTTTAGTTATCCTAATCAGTATAAATGGCAATACCTCTTTTTAAAGTATTCCCAATAAAGCAGGCTCTTTCAGCCTGAACGGCTATTTTCTTTTTATATTCATTCGGCAATCTTTGCGGAAGCGTTATTTTTACCTTACAGCTTTCAAAACGCGATGGCCTGTCAATTGCTTTTTGGGCTTCTACTGCCACGGTAATTTCATCATCATGAACAATAATTGCGTCTCTCTCAAATATTTTCTGCAGGGTTATCATTATACATAATGCCAGTGATGATTCAAAAAGATCCTTGGGATTTATGCCGTTTAATTCTGATAGGAAGCCTGTTTCATTATACATGCCATATGACTCTTTACTAATCTTTATAGTTGCCAAAAAACTTCTCCTCCAATTTTTCAGTACATCCTAAAAATAAATTAGGAAACACAATTTTCAATGAAATATATGACCAGGTATCCCCAATAATATTATTATAAATAATGAATCTTTTGAGTATAAAGCTGGTGGGCAGCCAACAAGAGACGTTTAGCTGAACCAGTGCGCAAATACTCCGGATTAAGATCCCTTATCCTGACTCTATCCAGACCATCCGCATCCTTAAAGGCGTCATACAGTCTTAAGGTTCTATCCACATCGCTTAAGCTATAACGGTTTAAATACTTATAGGCACTCTGATCGGGAATAGCATGATTTTCAACAATAAACCTGAGAATGCCCAGCTCCGGATATTTATCTGCTGCAATAAGTTTATTGCTGATTATTTTATCATAACTGGCCATGCCATGATCAGGGTCATATCCGTCGTTATTTCTTCCAATATCATGATATATGGCTGCTAAACATAGAAGGCTCCTATCTTTTTCGTGATACTTTTCCAGGTAAGAGATTATCAAGCTTAATAACAGTACTCTTTTCGTATGGCTAACCGCATGAATTCCCTGGGGATTATTAAACCATGACTCGTCTATCTGTCTTGAATAATAATTATATTCATCAATAATCCCAAATGTTATTAAATCGTTTTCAATTGCAAAAAAATCGATCAGCTGCATTGGTTTAATATGTAATACCTGATGGGGGTTTACTTTGAGTTCTTTTATATCATTATTATAGGAAAGAATGTGGTTAAGATGTATACGTCCCCGGTAAATTTTTGCTGCTGGATCAGATAACAGAGCGTTTCTAATCGCAATATTAACGTCGGCAGTCCAAGTTGTGACTTGTTCGGGTAAAATCTCAGCCGTATCACTGTTAAGATAAACCAGGGCATAACCAGCTGCATCAGTCACGGGACGCTCACTGGTAACCCCCTTATATTTTGATACTTTCTTAATAAATGATGCAGTGAAAACCTCATGGCTATTTTCATTATGTTTCCAAAGGCGCTCAAATAACCGGTATTTATCTTGATCAGGGATGAAATTAAATACTTCAATATATAATTCCGGTGCCAATCTTTTATCAATTAATCCGAAAAATCGATCAAAATTCCTTTTAGCCACGCTTTCATTTATGTCATTATTGATCCTGCCAATAATGCTTTTTATTTCCGCTATATTATTATTGACCGGATTGAATTCCAAAAATACCGAGCCTCGATAATAACAAAACGGTAATTCCTTGTTTTGGGGGTTAAAATAGAAATCATCCTGGCTTAAACCTTCGTCAGTTAGTTGGGTTTGCCAGGATGCCAGTGAAAAACTGTCGGGCTTAAAAGGGCTGGATTCTAATTCATTGAGGGGAATTAGGTTATTTCTCTCAATGAAATTCGGTTTAGCTACCATCGTAATCATCCTAAACTAATTATTAACCAAAAGTCTCTTATTAGTTTACCTTATGTAACCCATGTTATCAAAAAATATAGTTGCAGATTATATATACAAGATACGGCTAATAATGCTATTCCCAAGGAATAGCTAGCGAATACTTTGAAAATGGGAAGGAGAGTTAGAAGGGAAGAATATAAAATAATTATAAGATCTGCTCTACAATAATTTTGCCCATACGTTCATGTCTTCAAATCCAATCCCGATATTGCAATTGTTTATCAATACCCCGTAATAATTATAGTCGGCGCTGAAAAAAACACTGTTCATACCGGTTGAACTACTGCGGGCAATTGTGTACAGGCAACGGAAACCTTCCGCTAGAAGCCTGTTTTCCATTTCTGCCAGCAGAAAACTGGCCAAACCGCGGCCTCTCCATTGGGAGAGTGTAGCAAAGTCAGTTATTTCAGCATTTTGCAATTCGCGGTTTATCTCAGCTGATGAGGCAGCGATCAACTCTTTTTTATGCCATGCTGTTATATAATAAGTATTATTTTCATTCATGGTATTCTTAAGGTAACCAGGATCAAAAACCGGAAATGGATAGGTGGTAAAAACCTTGCTGTATAGACTGGCCAAAGCAAAGCAATGGTCTTTAGAACCCCATCTAATTGTTATCCCCTCGGGAAGTTCGCGTTTAACCTTGGTGTACTTAACATTGGAGTTCATTTTGTCCAATAATGCCAAACTTTTGGGACATGACGGAGTTTGTCTTTGCCTGCTAAGATACAGAGCAAAAATAAGAGTTTTTTCCTCACCCTTGTAGTAACCCGGTATAAAAGCTTCCATATACATTCCGGCCTTTGAAAAATCATTCCAATATTGGGATTCTGATTTGAGCCAGATTTTGTCCAGATCATTTTCTAATGCCATTTTTACAATGGCATTAACCATCTCCACCGCTGCATTATCCTGGGTCAGATTGAATTCATAAACTGTTATCCTTTTATTATATGGCGATATTAAAACCCGACAATTAAAATTATTGCCCGCTATGACTTCCCAACGATCCCAATATATATCTTCATTACTTTTTATCTTAATTGACATAAGCCTCTCCTTTGCGGGCTTTAAAGCGGGCTTTACGCCGATTACCTTCCGGCACCAGGCTAACAGCCGGGTTATGCTGATCAAAAAGCTTGATTAAGCCAACCGGTTCACTTCTGATATGGCTGTCTTTGCATAAAGTACATGTAGGCGAACAACCGGTATTATGGTTTTGGGGCTCCTCATAGACACATATAACACCTTCATAATTACGCAAAACAGTTTTGTTATTTGTCATTGACAGCTGGTAGTTGGGCAGAACCGGAATTTTGCCTCCTCCTCCCGGTGCGTCAACGACGAATTTAGGTACTGCAAAACCTGAAGTATGGCCAATTAAAGCTTCCATAATTTCTATCCCTTTTGCTACCGGGGTGCGAAAATGTTCAATGCCCCGGGATAAATCACATTGGTAAAGATAATATGGACGTACTCGGTTTTTAACCAATAGATGTGACAACTTCTTTATAATTACCGCGCAGTCATTAATACCTCTTAGCAAAACGGTCTGGTTGCCAAGTGGTATACCGGCATCAGCTAATTTTGCCAGGGCATGTTTGGCTTCAGAAGTAAATTCACGCGGGTGATTAAAATGTGTGTTGACCCAGATGGGATGATACTTTTTCAGCATATTCACCAAATCATCAGTGATCCGTTGCGGTAAAACCACCGGAGTGCGAGTTCCGATGCGTATTACCTGAACATGCGGGATCTCTCTTATTCTACGAATGATTCTTTCCAAATGGCCGGTTGAAAGTATGAAGGGATCTCCTCCGGACAATAGTACATCGCGTATTTCCGGGTGAGACTTAATATATTGAATACTCATTGCAATATTCTTATCAGTAATACCACTGTTGTCATCACCTACTTTGCGCTTGCGGGTACAATGCCGGCAGTACATAGAACATTCATTTGTTACCATTAAGAGTACCCGGTCAGGGTAGCGGTGAGTCAAACCTGGTACAGGTGAGTCGGCGTCTTCATGTAAAGGATCGTCCATATCGCAGCCGCATGATATCAGTTCCTGAGA
>JAQVWS010000071.1 GCA_028709585.1 Syntrophomonas sp.
ATTTATCCATTGGGCAGTTTCATAAAATTAACAACCGGCGAAATTGGTATAGTATGTTATCTTAATCCAGAAATTCCCCAGCGACCTGTAATACGAATTATTACGGATAAATATCTGCGTCGTCTGCAAAAACCGCATGAGATTGATTTATCCAGGATGAGAACCATAATACCTATTGAAATCATAAGCGAACAAGAACTCAGCAAGCTTTTACCCCGTTTGTCAGGAGTACAGGAATGGTGAAAGACATGGAATATTTGTTTGACGATATACCTCCAAAGCATAGTATGGAATCCTTATACAAGGAGAATATCTCCCTGCGAGAGCGGCTTGCCACAATAGCGTCCAGATCCAAAATTCCACACTTTTTAAAAGATTATTTTAAATCACTGAATATTATTTTCTTTTCTACGGATCTGGATCTTCAGCCACACCATGCCATAGGAGAAATTCAGGCGATAACCGGATATAAATTGCAAGATTTCATCGATGGAATGATAAGAATTGAACATTTGATTCATCCAGAGGATTTGCAGGCTTTTATGGAATCTTATCAATATATGTTGGACACTCATAAAACCCAAAATATAGAGTTTCGTATTATTTCCACTCAGGGACTGATACGCTGGTTAAATGTTATAGCAGTGCCGATAACTAACGAATCCGAACAAATTGTATCGGTTGAAGGTTTAGTTATCGATATTACCAGCCGTAAAAAAAATGAAGCCGCTCTTATCGGAAGAGAAGCCCACCTGGACAGCATTCTCAGGTCGGTGCAAGATGTAATATGGTCAATTACTCCAGATACATTTGAATTAATATATATCAGTCCTGCTGCGAAGAGTGTATACGGCTACCCTCTGGAACAAATATACGCTGATTCAATTAATGGATTTAAGCTAATGAATACTCCCCACCAAATGATGTTGGATAACTTCTCCACCCTTTTAGATCAGGGTTCGATAGAATTTGAGTACCCCTTTCTCCATCCCAGCGGCGAAAAAATCTGGATAAGCCGTAAGGCTCATTTTGCTCACGATGGACAAGGTTATGTGGCTCGGATTGACGGTACGGATACTGATATAACCCGTCGCCGACAGGCAGAAGATACTTTGCGCTACATAAGTATGCATGATTATCTTACCGGTTTATATAATCGCTTCTACTTTGAAAAAGAAATGTTTGCCATTGATGATGCTGTATTGGATTCAGTCGGGCTGATAGTATGTGATGTGGACGGATTGAAAACGATCAATGATAATTTCGGGCATACGGCAGGTGACCAGTTGCTAAAACAATGCGCCAGTGTACTAATATGCTGCTTTACCCATAATGAGATTATATCCCGTATCGGCGGCGATGAATTTACTATATTAATAAGAGGCTGTTCTGCCGGCCGACTTGAAAAACTGGTAAGAAACCTGCGCATAACGATATTTAAACAGAATCAATCCCAATCATCGGAGTACCCCCTTAGCATATCAATTGGGCATGCTCTTAAATCATCTCCGGAAATAAAAATGAGCGATGTATTTCGGCATGCCGATAACATGATGTATGCTGAGAAGCCTAATAATCGCCAGCGCTTGAAAAAACTATACCGAACTTTAAAACTGTGATCAGAATAGTATGGTATTATCCTCCAATTAACCCAACCTTCCTTTTTTCTTTCTTGTTATTGATTATTATTAATATTTTTACTAAAGATTTGGCTTACTGTAGGTTTCCAAACTATATTGCAGAAGGCTGATTGTCTCATCTCGGCTGAGTTGCTGTTCCGGGCGAAAACTTCCATCCGGATAACCATAGATAATCTTAGCGGCATAAGCGGAATTAACCCCGGTTTGAGCCCATCCTGGAATCTCATCGTTAAATACTGCTTTGCCTCCCGGGGAGCCAAAAACTTTTCCAAGCACCGCAACCGCTTCTGCCCTGGTTATATTTTGATACGGCCTGAGATATCCGCCCTCATAACCATTGATATAACCTGCATTGACCAACCAGGCAATTTTATCCTTGTCAGCTGGGCTAATATCGCCAGTATCGGAAAACTTTTCATCCAACCCTGGTACAGTTTTATTTACCTGTAGTGATGAAGAAGAAAATGGCTGGATTACTCCGTACATTAAACTGAAAAATTCCATTCTGCTTACCTTGGTTTGAACATCTCCTGAATACACAGCTGCTTGCTCTACAAAAGGAGCTAACCTAACCATGCTGTAATCAGCCTTATTAAAAACAATGTCCAGAACCATAATCTCTCCGGAAGTATCAACGTTTCCAACCTCCAGAGTCAGGCTGGAAGGGCTGGCGCTGACAAATTTCATTCCGGGTTGATCTTTTTTGTCCTTTATTTTATTGTCTTTCCCGTCAATTTTCTCAGGCCATTCCGCATATTCTCTATAGTTTTCAGCAGTAGCCATCTGCATGTAAGCAGTACCTGCTGGTAAAGATACCTTAATCTTTTGACCCGGCGATACAGGAACGGCTATTCCCGGTTTACCACTTATCCTGACCGTGCCTAGTTTACGATTGTCACCATATGATACTACTGGATTTTCTAGCACCGTGTTCAGGGTATTACCTTCGCAATCAACTGTATCTGCTGCTGTCTTATCTGGATCGCTTATAGTTATTATCAATTCTGTTTCGGCTAAAACAGATTGGGGCAATAGCACCAATACCCCCCAAAAAACAACTAATCCCAAGGTTATACTAATTAAACTGATTCTCTTGCTCATAACATACATTTAGCTCCCTCCCTATTCTTAGGTATTTCTTAGGTATATTGTTCAACCTATTAAGTCATTTACATACTAATAAACATGTTAAGCAAGGTTATTAATTACCACCTCCGGCTGCTGCCGCCTCCCCCGAAGGAGCCCCCTCCGCCAAAACTTCCTCCTCCGCCTCTGCCTCCGCCACGCAATAATATGCTCATTAACATGCCAAAAAAGAATCCATTAAGAAATCTATTATCCAGCCAAAGCAAAACTATTATTCCGATTATTCCCATTGCCTTTAGCCAGGGAGGAATTGGCTTTTCAGTTGGAGTATCATTATTTACGGCTTCAGTTCCCTGCCCAATATTAATATTAACCCCATATTCCTTGGCCACTTCAGCGGCTATAACTTTATATATATTTGCCAAACCCTGGTTATAATCGCCCTGTCTGAAGGCAGGCAACATATGCTCATCCATCAAGCGCCCAACCTTACCATCAGGAAGGGCTCCTTCCAGCCCATAGCCTACTTCTATACGAACTTGCTGCTCCGCTGGTACAACCAGAATTAATACCCCATTGTTAAGATCTTTATCGCCTAGCTGCCATTTACGTCCTATTTCCAGGGATATGTCTCCAATAGGCTGCCCATCCAAGGTATTTAAAGTAACAACTGCAACCTGTGCCTTGGTTTGCTGAGCCAGGTCCTGGCTGGTATTAATTATCATAGCCCTGGTTTCCTGGCTCATTACCCCGGCCTGGTCGAGCACATAAAGTGAAGGTGCAGGCTCTGGAATATCTGCTGATAAAACTGAGCAGGGGAATAGAAATAATAACAACAATAAAAAAGTTGTCAGCCAGCTTGTCTTAAAGCCGGATTCGATCTGCCCGATTATTATTTTCTCTGTGGCTATTAAACCAGGTGGATATTTGTCCATGCCCTTATAGCTCCTCTGTTATTTAAAAGTTTACCTGGGGAACCGCCCGGGAAGATGGATCAACCTGGAAGTAATCATGGGTAGAAAAGCCTAACATACCAGCCCATAACGTATTGGGAAAGGTCTTGATTTTAGCATTGTAAACCTGAACCGAATCATTATAATCTTTTCGAGCCACCGCTATCCGGTTTTCCGTTCCCGCCAGTTCATCCTGAAGCTGGCGAAAATTTGCATCTGATTTAAGATTAGGATAGTTTTCTACTACCACCAGCAAACGCGAAAGAGTGGAAGACAGTTCCTCATTAGCAGCTGCCTTGTCTGCAACTCCTTGCGCTCCAATCAATCTGCTGCGAGCATCAGCAATATTATTCAATATCTCTTTCTCCTGAGCAGCATAGCCCTGCACAGTAGCTACCAAATTGGGTATGAGATCAGCCCGGCGTTGTAACTGAACATCTATCTGACTCCATTTGCCGCTTACTGATTCATTAAGCTTGACCAGGTTATTGTAGCTGCCCATGGCAGAAAAAATAAACAAAGCGATTACTGCCAGGACCAGCATCCAACTTTTCTTCACATTAATACCTCCCAAATTACTTAATTTTAATTTTATTATTATACCATTGATACTAATCCTGTAATCAAAATCTTACGTTTAATACTAATTATCTTAAGATTTATCTTCGGTACAATAGATAACGGAAAGGGTGCCCGGGCCTACATGCAGTCCAATAACAGGTCCAATGGAAAGCACTTCTGCTTCCAGGCCATATCGCTGTTTAATAGTCTGAGCTAATTGGGCAGCTTTATCCGGACAACTAATATGATGCACTATAACATTATTAACCCCGTATAGCCTGTTATCCTCCTCCAGTAGTTTGGTTAAGCGCTCAATAGCTGCGCGAGTTCCTCTGACTTTCTCCAGCATGGCCGTTTTTCCGTTTTTTACGTAAAGAATCGGTTTCAAGTTTAATATTGAACCTAAAAGTGCTGCTGCCCCTCCTATGCGCCCACCTTTTTTTAAGTATTCAAGACCTGCCGGAACAAAATAGAATTTCACCTGCTTCATTGTTCGTCGGGCCGCCTCGGCTGATTCTGCCAAGGATTTTCCTTCCCGAGCCGCCCGAGCAGCTGCTAACACAGATAGCCCCATAGCCATACAATTGGTTCGGGAATCAATAACCTCTATTCTGGCAGCAGGGTTTTCTCGCATAATCAATTCCCTGGCAGCCAGAGCAGAATCATAGGTGCCGCTCATATCAGAGGACAAAAAAATTGCCAATACCTCATTTTCCTGTTCAACAATATCGGCAAATACTTTATGGATTTTCCCCTGAGCTGGCTGTGATGATGTAGGAATAATGCCTTCCTTTTCAATTTTATTATAGAAATAATCATAATCAACCTGAGTTTCCAAAAACGTCTCATCCGGGAAACTAACGCTTAAGGGTATTACAGCAATATCTAATTCACGCTGTACATCAACATCAATATATGAAGTACTGTCGGTTACAATCTTTACGCCCATTTTAATCCTCCCAATTTTTTTACTGCGTTGGGGCTGAGTTAATAAAAATGATACAATAATACATGGTTAGTTCATAATACGCTACAACTAAAAAAGAAATAATCATACAATTTTGATAATTCTTATTTTATTATACAGGATTTATGGAAGGAGTATTAGGTATGAATAAGCAACCAACTTCAAAAAACTGTTTTGTATGCGGCCGTCAGAATAAAGCCGGCTTACAAATGAACTGGTATAATGATGCTGAATCACAACAAATATGGTCGCAGTTGATTATTCCCGAACATTTTAATGGTTATCCTGGTGTAGCCCATGGCGGTATTGTAGCTGCCATACTTGATGAAACCGCGGGACGAGCATTGATGCTAAATGATAAGCCAGACGAGCTATTTATTACTACCCGCCTGGAGGTTAAATATCATCAGCCTACTCCTACCGGTCAGCTATTGCGGGTTGTAGGCTGGATTAATAAAAGATACAGCCGATTTGCATATGTGGCCAGCAAAATACAATTAGCCGACGGTACACTTACCGCTAAATGTGAAGCTACTGTTGCCCGTCCGCCTAAAAAATTCTTTGTTAAATGCGATTGGGAAAATGAAATGGAGCATTGGCGGGTAGATGAATGAGACCATGGTTCTGTTATTTTCTTAAAGATGCAGATTGTTCACAATTACTCACCATGCTGAGGAAGTGACTCAAAATCCAAGCCGTCAAGCCCCAGATGACTTTATCTTTCCAAATATAGAAATGATGAGGGTATTTTGCTTGCTTAAAAGGATAGTCTTTACCCAAAGGAATCAGATCAAAAGGATAGTCCTCCGGCACATCCAATGTAAAGTATATATTTTTATAAATAGGTTTATTCTTAAGCAAATAGCGCAGCGGAACACAGAATACCTCTTCCACTTCATCACTATTAGGCTGAATCCTGCTGCAATCTTTTATGTAACCCACATAAGGATAAATAATAGCATTAAAAGGCGTAACCAAAATATCCAAGGGAGCAATAATCTCAATATCATTACTGCCCAGACCTAATTCTTCACATGTTTCCCTGACCGCTGCATCCTCTGTTCCCTCATCACTGTCTTCGATTCCGCCTCCGGGAAAACATATCTCACCCGGCTGATGTTTTAATAAGGGGGATCTTTTTTCAAACAAAATACACATTCCTTGCTCCGATTTTATCAAGGGGAGCAACACCGCTGATTTTCTAGTTCGCTCATGACCTAATATATTTCGTTTACGTCCCCGTAATTCTTCGATTTTTTTTTCGATCAAAGCTACTCCTCCTGAGGCATGTTACGAATTGTAAAAATATGGTTAAGTGATTTCTTTATAAATATTTTTAATCAGACTTTACGAATCTTAATATTACTAACCATCAGATAGGCCAGCCCAACAACTATTGCTAAGATTAAATAAACCGATAAATGGCCGGCAAACCAGGAAACAACTGCCAAAAAAGCGCCGGCCAAGGTTATCGGCACTCCTAGAAAAAAACCGCTCAGGTTTAATACATTAAAACGCGCCAGACGGTAAGCGCCACACATAATATATACGATAGCGGCGGTAAGCCCTATATAAGGTACGGAATACAACACCTGGTCATAAAGCAATATTGCAGGTGCAACCCCGAAAGAAACCAGATCACACAGGGAATCAAGCTGTTTTCCCATTTCTGAGATCATACCCAGTTTTCTAGCTATGCGTCCGTCCATTCCGTCCATTATACCGGCTAGTAAAATAAATACAGCCCCTGATTTATAATCTCCGTTCAAAGTGCTAACCAAGGATAATGAGCCAAAAACAATGTTAAAAAGGGTAACTGTATTGGCGCAACTCCTATTTACAAAATCTAGCAATTTCTGTTTCCCCTCCTTTTAGTATCTGCCCGGGTTTAACCAGTATATTTACTTCTTCCGGCAAGTATACTTCAGTACAAGAACCGAAACGAATGAGGCCAAATCTTTCACCTTTATGCAATTCATCGCCGGGCTTAACCCAGCAAACTAATCGCCTGGCAATAAGTCCGGTAATTTGAACTACTAATATCTTACCCCGGGAGGTAGATAAACCCAAGTAATTGCGAGCGTTTTTGTCGCTCACTTCATCTCGGTAGGCCGGCAAATACAGCCCTGATACCCGGTTGACCCACTCTACCCGGCCTGCCCAGGGACTGCGATTAACATGAACATTAAATATGTTTAGAAATATCCGTATTCGTATCGTATTGGCATGAATATAATTATCCTCATAAACAGTCATTATATCCATAACCTTACCATCAGCAGGTGATACTATGCCATCTTCTGTCCCGGCAAAGCTGCGTTCAGGATTACGAAAAAAATAGATACAAAATATTGTTAATATCAAACCAATAACAAGCCCTATATAGGATACAAGCATATATAATACTGCGGTAATGAATAATGCAAACGCAATAAAAATCCAGCCTTCACGGGCTACTATCTCTTTGTGGTTCATAAAATGACTCCATTCAATATAATCTTATCCCAATCAGGCATTGATTACGAGTCGTACTTAATCCTAATTATCTAATAATTGTATCTCATATGCCATCAGTATGTAAACCAACCTATGTTCACATACCGGGTTCGTTTAATGGGTAATTATCCAGATAGAAAACTCTGGCATTTCCTTTTCCGCCAGGGTTATAAGCAAACAATATGGGTATTGGGGCTTTAGGCAACGAAAAACTCCTGGGATCGACTTGAAAAAAATCAGCCCGCAGGTATTTCCTAACCTCACGGGGGCTTTTCTCCGACATTGCATTTAAGTATAGGGCTATAAAATCTTTATCCCTGGAAAAAACATTAATAATATCGTAACTGCTGTCGGGATTATTGCTGATAAAACCTTTGGGGAGATCCTGTCTATGGTTAGAACAGAGATAATCATATTTTAATAATTCGAGGCTGATTGCAGAATGATCCGGATGACAGTCGCTCATAAATGCTTGCAGGTATTGATATAAAACCTCCCTTTTATGACCTAACCCCAGAAGATGGTTACCGCGCCAATAAGACGCAAATTCTTCATAAAATTCGAAAGAATTTCCACTATAAATATGTTTTATGATATAAGCAATTGTGCTGCTCATTATCCCGGAATTAAAATATTTACTCAGGATAGCTTCGATTGACAACAAGGAAAGTATCTCATCATATGTTATTTTATTGGAGGAAAGGATCTGATAAGGCGGATTAGTCTGATAAGTATAGTTATATTGCTGGGCTTCATTTCTAATATCTGCGCCCTTTAACATCTTTAGGAACCCTAACTGCAGCACATCCGGTTCTAAGCCATAAACCATATTAAATGATCTGGCAAAATCAGAATAAGTCTCTGTGGGCAGACCGGCAATCAGGTCTAAATGCAGATGGAAATTACGGAATGATTTAAGCCTTTTAATATTACTGCTCAGTTTATTCCAGTTGAAATTCCTTCTGACAGCTTCCAAAGCTGGTTCATAAGTTGATTGAACCCCTATTTCCAAATTAAAAATCCCAGGGGGCACCTGAGCCAGAAAATCCAACATCCCTTCCGACAACAGAGCGGCATCCATCTCCAAATGTATTTTAACATTGCCAGATTGTTGGGTTATATAATTCATAATTTCCCTGGCCCGGTTTTCATCACAATTAAAGGTTCTGTCAACAAATTTAATCTCTCTGACCTGGTGACGCAGTAAAATTTTAAGGTCGCTTTTTACCCTGTCAAGAGAGAAATAACGTATTCCTTTTGAGATAGATGACAAGCAATAGCTGCAGCGAAATGGGCATCCTCGTGAGCTCTCATAATAAATAATCCGATCTGCCATTTCATCAAGATTGCCTTGGTAAGGAAATGGGATATCATCCAAGTTGGCTATTAGTTCCCGATTAGGATTCTGGAAGACTTCCTTGCCGTCCCGATAACAAATCCCCTTGATATAATCTGTCTTTTTACCTTCCAGTACTGCTGGGAGCAGTTCACATAAGGTCTGCTCTCCTTCTCCTCTTACCACATAATCTATGCAGTGGTTGTCTTGCAGTAATTGCTCCGTATCGTAGGAAACCTCGGGGCCACCAAGAATAATAATAGTATGGGGAGAAACCTTCTTGAAATCCGCACATATTTCTAAAATGCTTTTTATATTCCAGATATAACATGAAAACCCCAGGACATCCGGCTGCAATCGGTAAATATCGGCCATTGTATCATGAATAGATTCATTTATAGTGAATTCTTTTATCCCTATGTTGATGTTTTCTCTTGCCTGGATATAAGCTTTTAGATAACGCAAAGCCAAAGAACTGTGAATGTATTTGGCGTTTAATGCGCATAAAAGGACACTCTTTCCCCCAACTCCGGCACTCATTTTATTCTTCCCCTACTACCCGAATTTCGGGGAGCAAATCAACTCCCAACTTCTCTCGGGCTGCTTTCTGAATCCTGGCGATAAGTTCCAAAACATCATTAGCTTGCGCATTATCCCGGTTTATAATAAACCCGGCATGTTTGGCCGACACTTCCGCACCGCCGCACCTATAACCCTTAAAGCCCAACTTTTCAATTATTGGCCCTGCATAATAACCAGGCGGGCGCTTAAAGACACTACCGGCGCTGGGATACTCTAGAGGTTGTTTCTCTTTGCGATTACGGGCATATTCCCGCATTTTAGCTTTGATCTCATCACTGTTGCCATGTCTTAAACGCATTTTAACGCTTATCACAATATAATCATGGTTTTGGAATATACTGGTGCGATAATTAAATCCCATTTCATCTCCAATAAATACCTGGCTCTCCCCTGATGGCAGCATTGCTTCCACCTCTATGACTACCGATTTCATGTCACCATCATATGCGCCGGCGTTCATTACCACCGCACCACCTAAACTTCCTGGGATTCCTTCTGCAAATTCCAGCCCGCTCAAAGAATTAAGAGCAGCTTTACGCGCCAGCTCAGATAATCTAATCCCAGCTTCAGCATGGATTTCCTCGCCGCATATAGCAACATCCTTCAGATTATTGCCAAGTTTAACTGCCACGCCGCGAATACCCTTATCTCTCACCAACATGTTACTGCCCACTCCAAATACCATTAAGGGTATTTCATATTGTCTGCAAAATCCGGCTACTATTTTAATCTCCTCAACATTTCGAGGCAAAACCATAATATCTACCGGTCCGCCAATCCTGAATGTTGTATGGTATTGCATCGGTTCATTAATTTTTACAATTTCGGCAGGAATCAATTTTAATAGTCCGCTATACATAGCCTACTCCTAAATAAAGTATATCTTTAAATCTTATTAATATAGATTAATAAATATTCTCAAACAATTTTAATTTTATTTATGTTCTGTATTATTATTAGTTTATTTCTCATTAAATATAAAAGCAACCTGGCCACCCTGCTTGATAATCTGCTATATGGGTTCTGCTTATGGGTTCTGCTTATGGGTTAAGCATTCTGCCGGTATATCATCCATTTAGCGTCCGCCAATTCAAAGGGGTTAATTAAAAAGCGGGACTATCGCAAGCCCCGCTTTTATGTGTTTAAGATAGGATGTTATGGTTATTAATCTGACTATTGCAGGTTTTCTACTATTACGGTAGTTCCCATGCCGCCGCCTATGCACAGGGTGGCCAATCCCAGTTTGGATTGGCGTTTCTGCATTTCATACAGCAGGGTTACCAGTATTCTGGCTCCTGATGCTCCTACCGGATGACCTATGGCTATGGCTCCGCCGTTGACATTTACCTTTTCCATGTCTCCCCAGCCCATTTCTTTTCCTACTGCCAGGGACTGGGCGGCAAACGCTTCGTTGGCTTCTATTAGGTCTAAGTCGGCTACTGTCAAGCCTGCTTTGGCTAATGCTTTCTTGCTGGCCGGTACCGGGCCTATTCCCATTACCTTAGGATCTACTCCGCCCGATGCATAGCTTACTATTCTCGCCATCGGCTTCAGTCCCAGTTCATCAGCTTTTTCTTTCGACATTACTATTAAGGCTGCTGCTCCGTCATTGATGCCGGAGGCATTCGCTGCCGTTACGCTGCCGTCTTTTTTGAAGGCCGGTTTTAATGAAGCCATCTTTTCCGCTGAAGTTGCTTTGGGATGCTCATCGGTATCAAATACGATATCTGCCTTTTTGCCTTTGATTACTACCGGTACGATCTCGTCTTTGAATCTGCCGCTCGCTATGGCTGCTGCCGCTCTTTGCTGACTGCGCAGTCCGAACTCATCCTGTTGTTCACGGGTCTGTCCCCATTGTTCGTTGATATTCTCGGCGGTAATTCCCATATGGTAGTTGTTAAATGATTCCCACAGTCCGTCATTTACCATACAGTCTATTATTTTATCATTGCCCATCCGATATCCATAGCGTGCTTTCGCTAAGGCATAGGGAGCTCCGCTCATGTTTTCCATCCCGCCGGCCAGAACTACGTCTGCATCTCCAGCTTTGATAATTTGGGCTGCCAGGCTAACTGCTCTTAATCCGGATCCACA
>JAQVWS010000192.1 GCA_028709585.1 Syntrophomonas sp.
TGGATATAGGCCTGAAAAAAGTAAGTTGAAATAACGGTGCTGTCAGAGTATAATATTGCGTGTACGATTATTATAATGCGGGTGTGGCGGAACTGGCAGACGCACCAGATTTAGGATCTGGCGCTTCACGGCGTGGAGGTTCGAGTCCTCTCATCCGCACCATAGGGAATTCAGAGGCTTTCGAGCCTCTTTATTTTTTGCCCATTTACTGCTTAAGTGCAAAAAAAGTGCAAAATGTTTTTATTCTTTGGTATGCTTTGGAGAAATACCTGCTTAATTATTCACCAATTAAAAAATAAGAACCCGCCTATGTTGACGGGTTCTAACAATGACAACTGCCTTCAGCAAAAGCTTATCGCGTGTCTTCACTTCACGCACGCGTGACAGCGCGTTGCTTCTTAGTGATTTTTATTTAATTATATCAATCTGAAATAATGCCGTTAAATTGGGCATAAAAAGCATTTTACAGATAAAATACAGATAATTTTTAGATAAATAAAGATTTTGTTTAGATAAGAATCTGTACTTAATATCATTATATAATACCCATTGGGGTTTCTTGGCAGATCCCTTATTCCGAATACTCTTATCTTTTCGAGACATGGTGTTGAGCAGATTATGAATTTTATTTTGCTTCTGCTTCTCGTCCAGCGTATCGGAAAGCTTATTCATTAATAATTCGTCAATATCCTGGCGACTGGCTGAACCAAAAGTCTTAATGTGGCTTATAATCCATTCTTTATAAGTAGCATCATCGAAAGCCCGTTTTTTAGTATAGGCTGCCTTATCCCCAGTTGCAGCTGCTACGCTAGCCGAAACATAGTAATTTGGTTTTCGCCCCTCAATTAGTTTTCTAGCTTTCAGTGTTTTAATATCATCCTGCTTTAATTCTGCCGTTCTCCCTTTCTGTACCTTATCAAGGCAGATTACAGTAGGCAGATCCAGATCCAACTTGTTTAATAAAAGGCGGGTATAATTTTCATTTAAAATCCGGCCCCAGATTCTTACTTTTACCCGTTCTGGCTCATTAAGTTCATAATCAGGTAAAGGAAAGAACCGCTCCCTTTGCTTAATAAACATACGTTTAATTCCACTTCCGTAAGCATCAATCATATTTAAGTTCACCATGGCCTGCACCAACAACGGATTGCGCTAGCTTTCAGGGGGAGCATCACGAGTAATAACTGCCTCAACCGAACCCGGTAAAAAGGTACCGACATTGGTAAAAAGCAAATAATCTGGAGTTTCCACAACATTGATTCTCCCACTCAATTGATAATCCTGATGAGCAATACAGTTGTGCAGAGTCTCTCTGAGGACATACTCCTCATATTGTAGAATCTCGGTAGGAAATAAAGTATTACCGGGTAGATAACGATAGGTCAGGTTTCGAATCAGTTCGAAAACACGATCAGAATTCAACAGGAAGGGAGGCCCAAAATGCCGATAATCCTTCTCAATGCCATGTTCATCTCTAAGCACCCAGGTAAGCCAGGCTTGAGCAGGGCTAATGAAATGTTGTGCTTCCTCCCGACCTAATAATACAATCGCCGCCCGGGTTATCTTTCCCTGATAAGCCAACCTTAGTTTGCTGAGGAACAGCATATCATCCCAATTGTCTACTTCTGCCACAAGGCGGAAGTTCTTGATTTTAAATTCCTGGCGAGCCCGTGCCAACGCTTCCGGATCAAGATCCTCTACTCTTGCCTCCGGGCAATATTCAGCGGACCAATCCCTCCGGCGCGGCTGGTTTCGTATTTGGTCTATTTCTTGCTGATTCAATAGCCCAATATTTTCCCCAATCCTGCCATACAGGCTCCCTTTCCATTCAACCGGCAAGCCCAATGGTGCAGCTGGGATTTGGAACATTAATACTCGGCCATTTGGCAGCATCAATTCATAAATCTCAATAAAGCTAATTCGATTAGTGGTATGCTGGGCTATCTGGGCTTTCAACTTTTCTAAACTGGTACGAGTATTTTTATATGCTGTCCCTACGACCTTCCGGGGCGGTTTGTCAGTTACACCCAGAATCAACCAACCATAACGGAGTCCCTTTAAATTAGCTTCATTACTGAGCGCAGAAAAATATCTTCCCAGGTTTTCTAAGTCAAACTGGGCCTTGGCCTCCTTGAATTCCAGCCATTCAGTTTCCGTCGGTAAAGCCATCATCTCATTTAAAATACGAATAAGCTCTTCCTGTTCAATCACCGTCTTACCTCCTCCCCTTTAAGCAAAAGCACTGGCTAAACGCTTATTCAATCTCTAATGCCTCCAGATCAATACCCTCCAGAAGCTCTTTCAACTTATTCCATTCCTCGTTATTCAAGGTCATCCCCTTACCCATTTTTTCATGCTCCGGTCCCCAGTCGCGGATGTCTATCTTCGGCTTGCGCTCGTTCCAACTCACCAGATTTATTTCCTTCTGCCAGCCCTTGGAGCCCTCGGAGAGAACGCCCAGCGTTTTGGTTATCTCATATTTTAAATCCGCCATAATAAACTCCTTAAACGATTTGTTTTTTCACATTGCATTGCTACTGTCTAGTCTAGGAATAAAAAAGTCGTTTCTCCCTGAGCATTTTCTTTTTGAATCTCTTTCTCACCATTTTTAGAATGTGTTTACGAAACATTATAGGCTGATAAACTATTGTGCCTGCACCATAGAAATAATATCCTATTGATGCAGGCGGATTTTTTAAATTTTCCCCATAATATTGAGCAGGGTCTGGTAACTGTCAACATCATGGTATTTGACCTTGCTGGTTGATAAATGGTTAAATAGCCGTTTTGCACAATCTATTTTAGCTCTTTCAATTGGGCGA
>JAQVWS010000072.1 GCA_028709585.1 Syntrophomonas sp.
AACTGAATTTCCTACCAGGCTCCCACAATTATAGGATATGTTCTCAGGGTAATGCCATCTTCGGCACAAATCAATAGCAAGTAGCATTCAGAAGAGCAAGGATCATAGGATGCAATCTCAACATTACCAGCACAAGGATTACTCTCCGAGTCCAGCACTGTGTATAATTGGTCAGAACCATCGGCTGATTCAAGCGCGGCTATAAAATCTTCAACAGTCATTGAGAAAGTTATAGTTACGTTGTCGTTATAAAAACCAATTATTTGGTTTTCTCTGATGGAGGTTGAATTACAGGTTAACTGCAGATCAACATCACAAGCTTTGTCTGGCAACTGGGTGAGAATAATGGCGGCGCCGCTGCCTGATATAATGTAAGCAGCTGTAATCTCAGCATCACCAGCTAAAGCAGTTCTTATCTTTGACGCCACAACTTCTTCATTATCACCATTTAGAACATTTACAGCTACGCTTTTATTTATTGCGCCATCCGCTACATGAATCATCAGGGTACCGGATGCGGTCGCTCCTGATAAGACAGTTGTAGTTCCCACTTCCGGAACGGATGTCAAATTACCTGGAGATATAGTATATGATTCAGATAAATCATATACCAGATCAGCCGAAGCCCCATCTATGGCAATATTCATGTCGACGTCATTAGCTGCGATTGCTTTGGCTATCAATAAGATATTTTCGTGCCTGCCGCCAACATCAAAGAAGGCGCTTACGTCCAAATCTGCCTCTAAAGCGGTTCTAATCTTGGCTGCCACCGCAGAAGCACTGTCACCTATGCTCAATTGCGCATAAACCACTTTGCCCACAGCCAGCTCCGGGTCTCCGGCCGCGATTACAGTTATTAATACATCGCCAGGTTCGGAAATGTAATCATCATATATAGATATATACGTGCTCTCAATTTGTCTGCCGGCTCCTGTGGTGGTTTCAACGGTTGCTGATAATTCAACCCCGGTAGTAATTACTAGAGGAATTGAAAAGGCAGATTTCGGTCCATCCAGGGTGTTTATACCATCACCTTTGGCCTGGACCGTAATCGAATACCTGCCAATCTCTGCCGACGTGCCTATTGCGGCGCTTAAATCGAAGCTGTACGTATCGGGCGGTACCTCTATCGGATGGCCCCAGGATACATCATTTTTGTAAATCTGTATATTGTAGCAGGTTGCCTCGTATACTTGATCCCAATAAATGGTTTCGCCGCCCTCGCTCAAATATACTCTTTCCAGTATCATATCTTCAGATGTCATATCATCAGCATCTGTGAATGTAATAGCGTATTCGGTGGTGGTTCCGTCTGTCCAGGTTACCACATAGGTATATACTACTTTATCATCTGCTTGCAGCCATCCATAGGCCATATTGGTATTCATCCACACGATTAGCTGGTTGCCCCAGATGGCTTCTTTTTTTACAGCATCAGTAGCATCTAAAGTGTTATTCACATCATGCTTGACTTGGGCTGAAGCAAAGGTTTTGCCAGAGGGGATCAGCAGCTGGGCGGGTATGGCAACCTCATCCAAGTATTGCGGCTGTGGTGATAAGGCCGCAGCCATTATATTGACATAATCCTGGCTTACCCGTGTTGCATCAAAGATTCCGGCACTATATGCTGAGTCCCACATGATACTGATGGCCGTGTTTAGTTCTTCACGGTTGGTGAAACCGCCGGTCACAACTGCCTGAACCATTCCAACCACCGCAACAATAGTCGCGGCAGAATAACCCCCATCAGCGGTTGTGGCCGTGATAGTAGCAGTGCCAGGTGACAGCGGGGTCACTATTCCATTGGCTACGGCAGCCACGCTGGGGTTGCTTGATGTCCAGGTAATATTTCCATTGGAGGCATTGGCCGGAGTTATATCAGCCGTTATAGTACCGGTTTCGCCGCCTAAATATAAGGTCATGGCTGCAGGAACGGTAATATCAGTGACTCTTATGGCTGAACTGCCACTGCCGCCGCTGTCATTATCGTTTGTTGTGTTATCATACTGGGGTTGATTATCTTGGTTTTCCAAAGCTTCTTGCAGGTTTTGGCTCATCTCAACTTGCAGTTGCTGAAATTGCTGTTCCAGGCTCTGGATAGTCTCATTGGAAAGCTCAATACCATTAGCTTGCATAGCGTTTATGACCACTTCCAGCATGTTCTGCACCAGTTCTTCCGGTGGTTGTCCCGGCAGCGGCTGGTCAGGTATTTCCAGTATCATCTCTACTGGCGGAGTGGCTTCTCTGTTGACTTCCATTTGCAGAGCCGTATTTACTATCCAACCCTGGACATTGCCGAAAGATTGCACAGCCTGTGCATCCATAGGTACAGGTGATGAAGCGGCGCCTCCCGAAGTTATTCCGCTGCTGGTGCCTCCGCCCAGTGACACCGTATTGCCGCTGGTGTCGCTTACTTCAGCGCTGCCGGTCAGGCAGCTTACACTACAGGTTCCATCCGGATTTATGGTTACAGATATAAAGGTGCCTCTGATGGCCGCTACTCCCCAGGGCATGTCCACGGTCATTCTTACCTTTTTAGTCTCGGCAGCCTGGAACCAGGGCATCTGGCTCTGGTCAGCTATGAATTGGCGGCTGTCCAGAGCGGCCAGTAAAGGCGAGCCCGCCCGAGCCGCCGGTTTTTCCTGGCTGGCCTGTTTGGTAGCCAGGGCTCCAAATACGGTGCCTTGGTCCATGTCTATATTGACATTCTCAACTGCAATTCCGGCAGTACCATCTGTTTTTATGTATGCTCTGCCCAGGGATTCTTTTATTTTTAGCTGGCTGTTTGCTTCTATGAGTACGCTGCTGCCGTCCGGGTAGTATATGGCAGCGCTGGCTTTACTGCCAGATTTTATAATATCTCCGGCATATACGGCAGTATCGTTTTGCAGCCGGGTAGTGTTTCCCTGGCGGGTAAGTTTAATATCGCCTTTAACATCTTTTATGGTTCCTGATAATTGAACCGTATAGAGCCCGGGATCTTTGGTTAGAAGGGTACCCAGAGCCCGGGCCAGGCTGCCTCGTTTCATTATGGCATCAGGATATATCTCGGTTTTGTCTGCTGACAGCCCAATCATTCCTACGGCCAGGGCCGTTGCCATATCCGCCGCTGCCCAATGGTTGGCGTCTATATCTTTGAGCACCGGCAGCGCAGCCCGTTCTTTTTGGGCCGACAGTCTCAGCAGGGTTGATATCCCCTGGGAGCGGGTCAGCATATCCTCAGGCCTGAAGGTTCCGTCCGGGAATCCTTTGAGGTAGCCGGCTTTAGCTGCTGCAGCTATGTTGCCTGCTGCCCAGTGATCAGCAGCAAGGTCGGGGAATCCGGTCGAGGTTACCGGTTCAGCCGATAATCCGGCGGCCTTTACTATTACTACTGCGGCCTGAGCCCTGGTTAATCCGTCTTCAGGGTGAAACCCCCCATCGGGATAACCCTTCAATATACTTCTGTTGCTCAGATAGTTAATAAAGACGGCATTGCTGTGGGTGACCGGTACGTCCGGGAATATTTGCTTAAGCTGCCCGTATGCAGCGGCTGCTGATGGGTCGGCTGGTTCTTCCGCTGCGGATACCGCTGCGGTTAAGCTCAGCATCAATATTATTATTAGAGCTGTCAGCAGCAGCGGTCGCTTCTTTTGATTCATGTTCGTCCCTCCTCATTTGTTGGATCTTCAATCTCCATATGCCTAAAGCTACTCATATTATGTAATAATTTACAGTAATGCAGGGCTTTTAACAATAGGAAAGAGGTCCCCGTTGACATATAATGGTAAGTTTATTGCAGTCTTATCACCCCATTAGCATAGTTTTATTAGTTAGATTTTATCATAGAAATTATCCAATCTAAAGAGTATTTGGTTTTTTATCTCAGATAAAGAAATGATAACTATATAACTGAAGGCAATAGCTGCTAATATAGAAGTATCAATTGATATATCATTATAGTTTTATGGGCAAGAAAAATTGGCTCATGTAAATTTAATAAGATATAATATTATAGATATTAGATAACGAAATATAACTCTTTAAATTAGTATAAAGAGGAGGTCGGATGGATGGCGCACGATCCAGTTCAATGGGTATATGAACAAAAATGCCGCAAAGCGGTGGAGTCCCTGCGGAAAAATGGCTTTGAGGCAGTATACTGTGAGAATAGGCAAGAAGCCTATGATTATGTAATTAGGGCTGCTAATGATGCGAATACGATAGGATTTGGGGGTTCCGCAACTATAGACACATTGCAGTTGAGACCAGAATTGAGAGAAATGGATAAGGTACTATTACAGCATAATGCTCCAGGATTATCCGCGGATGAAAAGCTGATAATCAGACGCAGGGAACTGACCTGCGATTTATTTCTGACCAGCAGCAATGCTGTTACTGTGGGCGGACAACTGGTGAACATTGATGGCACCGGCAATCGCGTAGGTGCTATGTCTTTTGGACCCCAGAAGGTAATCGTGGTTGCTGGCCGCAATAAGATTACTGACAATATTGAAGCGGCACTGCAAAGAATAAAGGAATATGCGGCACCTGCCAATGCACGGCGGCTTAATAAGAAAACACCCTGTGCTGTCACTGGTTTCTGCAGCGATTGTGATTCACCGGAAAGTATTTGCAGGATTAAGGTTATACTGGAACGTAAGCCCAGTTTAAGCGATATTACCGTTCTTATTGTTAATGAAGATATGGGATATTAGAGCAGCGATTTCAGGTATCCGTATTTAAATCTAGGAGGAAAATATAATGGAAGAAAACCAAAAAGAATTAGAAATGATGCGCCAGATTATCGAGAAGAAGAAGGAAAAGAGCGCATCCCAGGGGAGTGTAAAACGAGGACCGGAGGATCGGTTTAGTACCAGCAAACCCGGCAAGAAAAAACAGACAAAAACCGGCCTACAGCCCAAGTAAATATCTCTCTCAGCGTACTTTCAGCCACAGAAACAAAAATGCAGACACGAGATGGTATGTAATGTCTAGTGTCTGCATTTTATTTGCGTATTAATCAATCCTGTTCATATGGTGTATCGATCTTATTTTGCCAATACTTGTATCTTCTCGCTCTTCATAGTCAGAACACCGGGTTTCGCCTTCAGCTAAACCGCTGTTTACATTATAATAAGCAAAAACCTCGGTGAGATCGCACTGATTGTCTTTACAATGTTTGCAACTGCTTTCATTACAACTGAACTGATTTCCATTTGCTTCATTCATTCCAGCAACCTCCCTACTTTTTTTTTAGTATACGAGCTTTTCGGAAATTTATTCAGCAATACAAGTTATATAGCAGTTATGATTATAGGCTTAGTAGCTATTTAGCAACGCCTCCGGATACAATAAATGTCATCATATCAGCACTGTTACATCCCAGGGGTTGCACCTGAGTCCGGGGAAAAACCAGTAGCTGTCCGGCGAAATTATAAGATTGGGGAATATAAACGGACACATATTCATCCAGACCGAAACTAATGAGAGATTCGCAGGTAATAAAGCCCATTACATGAGCACCCTCTGTTGATAGTTTTACCAGCACCGGTTTGTTGAAGCTCTTTTTTTCACCAACAAAAGCATTCAGCAAATCTTTTACTGATCCATAGAGAAGCTTCACCAGGGGGAGCCGGTTAATCAGATTATCCAATAAAACAAATAGTTTTTTGGTAAGGAAATTAGATACCAGAAAGCCTACCATGATCAGCAAAATAATTGTGGAGATAAAGCCTACCCCTGGTATCACTCCTATTCCGGGAAGGGGTATTTTTAAAAGACTATCGATTTTGACAAACAGAAAGTAAAAAATGTAAATAGTCAGGACCAGGGGGACCATAAAAAGTAACCCCGCAGAAAAATAACTAATGAGCTTTTTCACGCTGTACCTCCATTTTTGGCTTTATTACGCTTTGGAGCGGACTGATTTGATCAGTCGCCCAGCTTATGGCAACGAAAACTTTTTTTATGCATTTTCAAAAAACACTTTTATTAACATGTCTTATATATATATAATTATATCCTACAATAACGGTAGTGAAACAGGAAAATGCAAAATTTGACCAATATGAAATAAGGGCACAGTATTTTACATTAGGCTAAAAATTGCATTATCAGGTAATTATAATAACAGATTAAATCCACAATAAAGGAGAAATACAAGTTTGAAAACATTTATTGAGCTTAACCTCGAACCTCTTATCCTGCAGGCAATAAGCAATATGGGATTTGAGGAGCCCACTCCTATCCAGGAAATGACGATCCCAATTGCGATGATGGGACAAGACTTGATTGGCAGGGCACAGACCGGAACTGGAAAAACAGCCGCATATGGAATACCTCTGGTTGATAAATGTGAACTGGAGTATGAACAAATCCAGGCAATTGTCATTACCCCCACTCGCGAGCTGGCTATGCAGGTAGCGGAGGAACTAAATAAAATTGGGCAGTATAAAAAGATCAGGTCTATACCAATATATGGTGGACAGGATATTGAAAGACAAATAAGAGCATTGAAAAACAGACCCCATATTATTGTTGGAACTCCAGGCAGGCTGATGGACCATTTACGCAGAAGAACCATTAGACTCCAGCAAATTAGAATGGTGGTTCTGGATGAAGCTGATGAAATGCTCAATATGGGCTTTAAGGAAGACATTGAAGAAATACTCAAACAAGCTCCTCCCAAAAGGCAAAATCTGCTTTTTTCGGCTACCATGCCCCCTCATATTATGGCATTGGCCCAGGAGTTTATGAACGAACCGGAGATTATTCATATTGATCCTCGCGAGGTTACGGTATCTAATACTGAACAACAATATATCGAGATCCCGGAGAGGCAAAAACTGGATGTTATGTGCCGTTTGCTGGATATCCAAAATCCGGATTTGGCCATTGTTTTTGGCCGTACTAAACGTCGGGTTGATGAAATCGCGGAGGCTTTGAGCAAACGCGGATATTCAGCCGAAGGCATTCATGGTGATTTGAGTCAAAATATGCGGGATACGGTTATGCGCAAATTTAAGGCTGGAATCATTGATATCCTGGTGGCGACCGATGTAGCAGCTCGAGGGCTGGATATTACCGGAGTAACGCATATTTATAACTTTGATGTACCTCAAGATCCGGAGGGCTATGTTCATCGCATCGGCAGAACCGGACGAGCCGGTGAGACAGGTTTGGCTACCACTTTTGTCACATCACGGGAAATAAATCATCTGAAATTCATTGAATCTATTATCAAGCATAAGATAACCCGTAAGCCTATGCCAACCGCCAACGATGCTTTAGCTGGATTACAGCGGGTAGTAGTCGACAATCTGCTTGCAACTGCAGATAAGCGTGATATAGTCCAATACAAAGCATTAGCGGAGAGTCTATTGGAAGAGCATGATTCCGTTACCCTGATGGCTGCAGCTCTTAAAATGCTGACCCGTGAGACGGCAGATAATCCAATGGAGAGGTTGACTGATGCCCCACCAATACCATTAAAGAGCCTGGAGAAAACAAAAGAAGCGCCGAAAGGCTTCCGGAGAAAGCGCAGTCCTTCGAAAAAATCAAACGGGTCCAGGAAACCACGCAAAGACTATTAGACAAAAAATGCTGAATAATTTGCTATACTCCCCTTAACTAGACAGTAAATAATACATTGTCAGCTTAAGGGGATTATTTTTGGGTTAGTTTGATCGGGTATGTTTTATTGCATCCCAGAATGAATTTTATTATAAGATAGAATATAATCAGTATATTAGTAATCATTGGATGAGTAATATTAACAGATAAAAGAGGGTTAACAGGTATGGATTTGGAACAATGCCTTAATTTCGTGCTTACTAAAGCACAACATAATGTTCATCAGCTTTTTAAAGCTGAACTGGCACCGTATGGGGTTACGCCCGGCCAATATGCGGTCTTGAAATGCCTCTGGGATGAAAATGGTTTAACTGCCCGTAAACTGGCAGAACGGCTGTACCTGGATGGTTCCACTATAACCGGCATTTTAGACAGGATGGAACAAAAGGGTTTGATAGAAAAAATGGTTGATCCCAAAGACCGGCGCGCTTTGCAGGTTATGTTGACGGAAACAGGCCGAGATATGGAAGAACCGTTATCTCAGGCAATTATCAACGCCAATCATAAAGCCCTTCTGAATATAGATGAAAAACAAGCCGAGATTTTAAAAAAGATGCTGCAAAACATAGGCGGGTCCGAAGCAGAACAATAAGTGATACTTATTATACGCAATAAGATCAGCAGCAATATACCTTATGTGAATTAAGAAGCTTGCCGCCAATCAGCCTGAATGAAGCGATATAGGCCAGAAAAGAGGGGTATACCGTTGAGAAATAGTAATAAAATTAGCCATATAAAGCATTTTAAGCGGTATAGAAAAATAGCCCGGGTATTTCTGAAACATGGATTAGGTTACTTGATTAAGCGAATGGGCCTGGACTCACTTCTGCCATGGCAGAAGCGGCAGGAAGTAAGAGACAGCGAACGTGAAGCCGACAGCATTCTAGCTGACAGGCTTTGCCGGGCTTTAAGCGAACTGGGGCCTACCTTTATAAAACTGGGACAGTTATTTAGTACCCGGCCGGATATGTTTGCGCCTGCATATATTGAAGAACTGGAAAAGTTACAGGACAAGGTGCAGCCATTTTCCTACGCAGAAGTTGTAGAGCAGCTGCAAAAAGAACTTGGTCATCCGGAAGAAATATTTGCCGAATTTAACCCTGAGCCGCTGGCAGCTGCTTCGATAGGACAAGTTCATATGGGACTGCTGAAAAGCGGAGAAAAGGTTATTGTCAAGATCCAACGGCCCAATATTGAAGAAATGGTAGAGAGTGACCTGGAAATTCTGCTGGAACTGGCTGAGTTATCGGAGAAAAGATCGGTTGAAGCCCAGCGTCTGGGAATAGTAGATATGTTAAACGACTATGCCAGACTGCTGCTGCGGGAACTGGACTATGACCGTGAAGCCCGGAATACGGAACGGGTTTATCAAAACTTTGCTAATGACGAGCGGGTTATTATTCCAAGGGTATATTGGCAATATACTACTCGTAAAGTACTGACCCAGGACTATATTGAGGGCGTAAAATTAAGCAGTATAGATGAGATAAAAGCACGTGGCTGGGATCGAGGTAAAACCTCGCGTTTGGGTACAGAGGCATTTTTGTCTCAAATCGTGCTGCATGGTTTCTTTCAAGCGGATCCCCATCCCGGTAATATATTAGTAATAGACGAAGAGCATATCGCCTTTATTGATTTTGGAGAAGTCAGTGCATTAAGTGAGAGAAGGCTGACCAGCCTGGGAGAATTGCTCTTAGGTATTGAGAGCAGAGATATGGATAAAGCAGTGGCAACTCTGGAGGATATGGGCATTTTAACTGATTCAGTCGATATGGATGCGTTTCAGGAAGATTTTGCCGATATAATTGAACAATTGTCCGCTTCCCGCATTGGCAATCTGAATATGAATCGAATTCGCAAGAATCTAATGGATATTGCCTATCGTTACCAGCTAAACATTCCCTCTTATCTGACCTCTCTGATAAAAGCTCTTATAACTGTGGAAGGCGTAGGCAAGAAGCTCGATCCTACTTTCAACTTCCTGGAGGTTGCAGAACCACTGGCCCAAAAGGTGTTGCAGGAGAGAATGAAACCTGGAAATATTTATGGGTATATTCGTCGTAAATATTATTCTGATTTGCGTCCTCTCATCTCTATCCCAGCCAATTTCGACAGATTGCTCAAGGCTACTGAAAAGGGTAAATTAAACATGAACATCCAGATCGGTTTTAGCGGCGGAGCTAAAAGAAGCATAACCAAGCTTGTCAACCGATTAAGCGCCAGCCTGATAATAGCCGGGGGTTTGGTAAGTTCGGCTCTGATTATCCAATCCAGTCATTCTGAGGTTATTGTAAATCATGCCACCCTTGGAATAATTGGTTTTGCTGTGTCACTTTGTGCCCTGATTATTTTTATTGTTTCATTTTTCCGCTCGTAATATTAATATTCTGTACACCAGGAAATTCTTTGAATATATATTACTTTGTCATTTAATAGGCTTTTTTATAATTATAAGAGCTTATTTTTTTGTGCCAAAATATATTTAAGCAGGAATTTTGTAGCATAGAAGTGAATAATAGACTTTATATTTAATTAATTGGGGAATTTATGAGAAAAAGGGCTCGTAGTTAAAATTGCATGGGAAAAAAGTTTTATTATGGCAAAGTTACAGAATAGGTTATTTTATGCGGAAAATTATTGAATTGTTGAGGTCAAGAAAATAATAAATCTCTAACTTGGTTGGCCATGATAAATCCAGTCAGGAAAGGCAGGGGAAGTATAAATGATAAGCACAAAGATTAAGCAATTGGGGTTAACAGGGATTTTATTATTAAGCATGGTTTTAATTATTAATTCACCTGTCATAGGTGCGCAGAAGGTGACTACTAATGAAGAAGGCTCAAGTATAGTATCCGAGTTTAAAGACGTTCCTTCTACTGATGCCAATGCCGTCTTTATTAACTATCTGAGCAACAGAAGTATATTGAAGGGTTATCCCGATGGAGGGTTTCACCCTGAAGACGGATTAACCAGGGCTCAGGCCGCAGTAGTAATAGTAAAGGCCGCCGGATTATCGGCTGGACCGATAACCTCGACCGGATTCCCCGACCTTGCTATCGAGCACTGGGCAGCACCAAGTATAGCCGCTGCAGCTAAAGCCGGCTACCTCAAAGGATTCCCGGACGGAACCTTCAGGCCTGATGATATGCTGACCCGCTCCCAGGGGATATCAACCCTGCTGAGACTGTCGGCGCAACAAGAACGAGCTGCGCTGCCGGTGCTCAAAGATATAGACGTGAACCATTGGGCAGCGGCAGATATGGCTACTGCCCTGACAGCAGGAATGATTGGGCTGTCAGCAGACAAAACCGAGATATACCCTGATGCCATAATGAAACGGGGCAGCCTGGCCCGGGCTCTGGGTACCCTTCTAACCAAAGATCCCGGGCTCTATACGGTTCAACTATCAGGAACCATAAAAGATGTTAAAGGCGATATTAAACTTACCCGCCAGGGAACCACTACCCGGCTGCAAAACGGTGCTGCAGTATATGCCGGAGATATAATAAAATCTGGCAGTAAAGCCAGTGCTGCCATATACTACCCGGACGGCAGCAGCGTACTCATACAAGCAAACAGCGATCTAAGCATAAAAGAATCCCTGGGCAGAGCATACATAAAAACAGACGGTACTGCCGGAATCGCAGTTGAGAATGTCAATATAGACATGGACCAAGGCACCGTATTTGGAGCCCTGGCTACCAAACAGGCCAGCCAGGAAAAACCGGTGGCTCGGGTGGGCTCGCCTTTACTGGCCTCTCTGGACAGCCGCCAATTCATAGCTGACCAGAGCCAGATGCCCTGGTTCCAGGCTGCCGAAACGAAAAAGGTAAGAATGACCGTGGATATGCCCTGGGGAGTAGCGGCCGTCAGATGCACCTTTATATCTGTAACCATAAAT
>JAQVWS010000073.1 GCA_028709585.1 Syntrophomonas sp.
TTATCGAGCCTACCAGCGGGAATACCGGAGTTGCCCTTGCATTTGTTGCAGCGGCGCGAGGATATCGACTGATACTTACCATGCCGGATACCATGAGTGCGGAGAGATGCAGCCTGTTAAAGGCACTTCTACAGCGCTTTTTCAGGAAGCATAAGGGCCTGGTCAACAGTAGTAAGTCATCCCAATTACTGACGGTAATCTAAAGGACTATTACAATCATATCTTTCCTATAATGCAAAGTGGCGCTCAACGGATCGCCACTTTTTTGGTGGGTTAAAAAATTAACTTGATTAATGTATGAGAATTATATAATATTGTCATATGAACAACTGTTCATATGACAATATGTTTTGCTGGGGGGGTTACAATGGCAGCTGAATTTGATAAATGCGGGATTTCCTGTATCCATGAGGCAGCGGTCACAGAAGCACGTGAGCATATGATAAATGAAGAAAAAGCGCAAGCACTAGCCGACACCTTTAAAACTCTGGCCGATCCTACCCGAGTAAAGATGCTTTTTGCCCTCCTGAACCGGGAGTTATGTGTTTGCGATTTGGCTGCAGTTATTGGGGCATCTGAATCGGCAGTCTCTCATCAATTGAGAATGCTTAGAACCCAGAGATTGGTAAAGTTCAGACGGGAAGGGAAAATAATGTTCTATTCCCTTAATGATAATCACATAATTACGTTATTTGAGCAAGGAATTGATCATATAGGACACAGTTAAGATGGACCGGTTCGTTTCCTCATACCTTATCCGGCCCATAATGTAATTAGAGTGAATTGTACACTTAGGAGGGATTGATTATGGCACAAGCAATTAGGATTAAGAATCCGGCTTGCTCCGCTACATTTGAAGTAGCTGGATTGGATTGCCCGGATTGTGCTGCTAAAGTTGAAAAGGCCGTGCAGAAAATACCTGGAGTAATATCTGCTGCAGTAGCATTTCCTATGAATAAAATGAAGGTTGAATATGATGCTTCACAAACCGGAGTTAGCCAGGTTATAGATAAAGTGAAAGTGCTGGGATATAATGCGGTGGATGCATCTGGAGATACCCCCAGTGCTGATAATGAAACCGTTTCCCTTCGTATAGAGGGAATGGACTGCGCGGACTGTGCCGGCAAACTGGAAAAGGTAGTTTCCCAAGTGCCGGGAGTAAGGAGTGCTGAGATTAATTTCGGCAACTCCAAGATGAAAGTAACCCATCAGGGGAACATTGGCGAGATCTTAACTGTCATTGCCAGGATGGGCTATACTGTCCAGGTTGATGAAGGCATCCCCATGACGGAGAGGGTTTCTTTTTTAAAAACTAATCAGTACGCCATTCCAACCGTAATTTCCTTCGCGATGCTGGTATTAGGACTGGTCACCCAAAGGATGGCTGTGCCAGATATGGTGCCGATCGCTTGTTTTGTAACCGGTATTATTCTGGGAGGATTTTTACCGGCTCGGAATGGAATTTCAGTTCTCCTCAACGCTCATGAGCTGGATATGAATATTTTGATGGCTTTAGCAGTAATTGGAGCTGTAGGTATAGGCCAGTTTGAAGAAGCCATTGCGGTAGTATTTTTATTTTCCCTGGGAAATACTTTACAGGGATATACCCTGGATAAGACCAGAAATTCTATTAGGTCGTTAATGGATCTCACCCCCAAGGAGGCTTTGGTAAGCCGTAACGGCACGGAAATTACCTTGCCCGTTGCAGACGTCCAGGTGGATGATCTTATTATTGTTCGCCCGGGAGAAAAAATTGCCATGGATGGAAAGGTAATAGAAGGCTTTTCTTCGGTTAACCAGGCCCCCATAACCGGCGAGTCATTGCCGGTGGAAAAGAAAAATGGAGATGAGGTATATGCAGGCACTGTCAATGAGCGCGGATCTTTAAAGATTCAGGTTACCAGGCTGGCTCAGGACAACACCATATCCCGCATAATCAATATGGTGGAAGAGGCTCAAGGCCAGCGGGCTCCGAGCCAGCAGTTTGTGGACAGGTTTGCCAAATATTATACCCCCGCCGTACTTGTCGGGGCGATTTTGGTCGCAGTAATACCTGCCATTTTGGGACAGCCGTTTCATATATGGTTCTATCAAGCCCTGGCCATGCTATTGATAGCCTGTCCCTGTGCTTTGGTAATTTCAACCCCGGTTTCTATTGTATCTGCCATCGGCAGTGCAGCAAAAAGCGGGGTGCTGGTTAAAGGTGGTGTTTACCTGGAAGAAGCGGCGGCCCTGTCGGTTATTGCTTTTGATAAGACGGGTACTCTTACTGTTGGTCAACCCCAGGTTACCGATATTGTTCCGATGAATGGTTACTCCCCACCAGCTATCTTAGGTTTAGCGGCAGCTATTGAATCACGCTCCGAACATCCTTTAGGACAGGCTATTTTGAACTATGCCCGGGACAACGGCGTAGAAATACCTGTGGTCCACAACTTTGCCGCCGTTTGGGGTAAGGGCGCCCAGGGGGATATTGAGGGCAGACGTTATCAGATTGGAAATACCAGGTTATTTACAGATAATGGGTTTAATCCTGATAATCTCGAGGAGATTGGAGATACCATTGCTGCACTGCAAAATGAAGGCAAAACAGTCATGATACTGGGAGATGAAAAAAAAATAATAGGCGTGTTTGCGGTTGCTGATGTTATTCGGGCCAATAGCCAATCCGCCATCAAGAGCCTGAAGCAGGCAGGGATTAAGAAAGTCGTTATGTTAACCGGAGATAATCGCCGCACAGCTCAAGCTATCGCTAATAAATTAGGCATTGATGATTTCAGGGCGGAACTTTTGCCTGAGGATAAAGTAGCCGCCATTAAAGACCTGCTGGCTCAGCACCACAAAATAGGTATGGTAGGTGACGGAGTAAACGATGCACCTGCTATGGCCATATCCAGTGTGGGTGTTGCCATGGGAGTGGCGGGAACGGATGCCGCTCTGGAGACAGCCGATATTGCCTTAATGGCAGACGATCTCACCAAGCTGGCTTATATCATGAGGCTCAGCCGCAAGACCCTGAGCATCATAAAGCAGAACATCATCCTGGCTCTGCTGATTAAGGGATTGATTCTATTACTGGTTATCCCTGGCTGGCTAACGTTATGGTTAGCAGTAGTAGGTGATATGGGCAGTTCACTGCTGGTTACACTGAATGGAATGAGGCTTTTAAGAGTAAGGCACCGTGGCTAGAATAACAGAAAAAGAACAGGCGGGGATTAACCCCGCCTGTTACACATTTGAACGAATCAAATCCTTTATAACCTCTCCGGCAATAATAAGCCCGGCTACAGAAGGCACAAAAGCAATACTACCCGGTATCTGACGATGCTGATGAGGCGGTTCGTCCGGTTCCCTGAGACTGACACAGTTTATTGGGCAGTCCGGATCTTCATGCTCCAGGATTTTAACCGGCTCTTCTTGGGAATAAACCACCTTTAGATCACTTACGCCCCGTTTCCTGAGTTCCCTGCGAATAACCTTGGCCAGGGGGCAAACCGAGGTATCATAAATATCAGCAACCTGGAACCGGGTGGGGTCAAGCTTGTTGCCGGCTCCCATACTGCTTATTATCGGGATATTCTGTGCTTTGGCATTTAAGATCAAGTCGATTTTAGAGGTGGTCGAATCTATTGCATCGATAATGTAGTCATAATCAGGAAAAATTAAACTAAATGCGGTTTCGGCCCTATAAAAGGTTTGATGGGCAAGCACCTCAGCCCGCGGATTAATATCCAGAATCCTTTCCTTCATAACCTCCACTTTGGGTCTGCCGATAGTATTATGGGTAGCATGGAGCTGCCGGTTAATATTGCTCGGGCTAATACAGTCATCATCAACCAGCACCAGTTTGCCTACCCCTGATCTTACCAGTGCCTCTACAGCGAAAGTTCCTACCCCGCCAATTCCGAAAATTGCAACTTTGCTGCTGTGCAGCTTAGCGACCGCCTTTTTTCCTATTAACATTTCGGTTCTTGAAAACTCGTAAGCCATTTTATCTCCTCTTGGTTAGGTTCTACTTGTATATGACCAGTTCATCCAAAGGTTTTCTTTTTTTGAGCCCGGCTTCATCTTGAGCATATCCTAAAGGTGTAAAAGCCACAGGCTCCCAGGATTCGTCCAATTCCAGTATTTCTCGGGCAGCCTCCAGATCAAAACCGCCAATCCAGCATGTTCCCAAATCGAGAGCGGTGGCTGCTAATATAATGTGATCCATAACGATAGCAGCATCCACGTCAGAATAGTTTTTATTGTCTTTGCGAATCCAGCATTTGTCAGGAATTGAACAAACCCCAATAATAAGAGGCGCTTCAAGTCCGGCAAACCAGCTCCTGATGTATAGCCTTTTAAGGTCACCTTTTATTTTGTTGGTTTCAATAACAACAATTTTGAATTGCTGTCTATTGGCAGCAGTGGGCGCCAGCCTGGCGACTTCAAGTATCCGCTGCACTTTTTCAGATTCTACCGGATCAGGTTTATAAGCACGTACGCTGTGCCTTTGAGCAATAAGATCAAAAAAATCCATCTCCTAACCTCCTTGTTTATATCTTTATACTGTAGATGGGACTGTTGAATCTAAAACTCACTAATTATTTTTATTATATAACATCTGGAAGTGAAGACCTATTAAGTTGGTACGCTTTTCAGCCTCACCTATATTTTTAAATGCATATAATGATGGTAAAATTACCAAACACTTGCTAGCATTAAGCAAGAGGATATCTTCTTTTTGTTGACAATGTATTTTGCTTTAACTAGGATTATAAGTATCCTGCTGGGATTAATTGTATTTTGGGAGAGGGGTTAATTTAATGAAAGTAGTGGGCATAAACGGCAGCGCCAGGAAGGACGGCAATACAGCCATTCTCATTCGGCGGGTTTTTCAAGAGCTTGAAAAGGAAGGTATTGAAACCGAATTAATTCAACTGGCGGGCAAGAAGATGAGGGGATGTACAGCCTGCTTAAAATGCCGGGAGAACAAAGATAAGCAATGCTCAGTAAAAAATGATGCATTTAATAATTGCTATGCTAAAATGTTAGAAGCAGATGGGATTATCCTGGGGTCACCAACCTATTTTGCCGATTTGACCGCGGAAATGAAGGCCCTTATTGATCGAGCCGGTTATGTGTCCAAAGCCAACGGAGATTTGTTCAAACATAAGGTAGGTGCGTCTGTGTCGGCTGTACGCAGGGCGGGAGCCATTCATACCCTGGATTCGATTAATCACCTGTTCTTATACTCGCAAATGATCATACCTGGATCGAGTTACTGGAACATTGGGTATGGGCGGGAAAAGGGAGAGGTTGAGGCTGATCTGGAGGGTATGCAAACCATGCAGGTACTGGGACAGAATATGGCCTGGCTGCTTAAGAAGGTCAGTGTTTAGAAATAATGGGAGGGTATTATGGATAATGATATTTTTTTTGAAGAATTGAAAGAAGAGTATCTCGATAAAATACTGCAGATATACACTCATTATGTACTTAATACCACCGCAACTTTTCATACCCAGGCACCCACGCGTGATCAAATGCGGCAAATTGTATTCTTAAATAATAAGAGATATAAGACATTCGCTATACTGGCAAATAAACAAATTAACGGTTATGTTCTTACAACTCAATATAAGAATAGAGAAGCCTATGATACAACTGCCGAGGTAAGTATTTATTTACAACCGGAGGCGGTGGGCAGGGGAATCGGTAGCCAGGCTTTGGCCTTTATAGAGGATTATGCCAAAAAACAGGATATTCACGTATTACTAGCGGTTATTTGCGGACAAAACGAGGCCAGCATCAAGTTGTTCTCTAAGAACGGTTATTTTAAATGCGCTCATTATAAAGAAGTGGGTAAAAAATTTGGGCAGATTCTGGATTCAGTATCATATCAGAAGATAATTGGCTGATATCCGGCTGCCATTCCCATCTCCATACAAATAGTACCTGTACGCTGCAACATTATTGATATCGGCGTCCTGAATAATTTCCAGCAACTTATTTCTCTGCTCTTTTCTTGCGGTGGAATTCTCCTTTTTACCAAAAAAACCTCCAAGAGATGTTAACTAAGACATCGCTTGGAGGTAGGTTTAATTTAATGCGTGAAACAATCTCTATTAGCCTGTTTGGAGTGTAAAATTAAATATCTAGATATTTCTCGTCCATAAAGAAGCCATTGCCGAACCTCCGCCAACACAAAGTGCAGCTCCGCCAATTGTCAGTCCCAGACGTTCCATCTCATAATACATTGAGATTATAATACGCAGTGCCGTAGCACCTACCGGATGTCCCAATCCTATTCCGGAACCATTGTGGTTGATTTTATCAGGATCTAATACAATTCCAAAGTCTTCTTTCAGCATTCTTGCCACTCCTATGAACTGAGGCGCAAATGCTTCATTAATTTCCCAATAATCAACGTCTTCCGGTTTTAAGCCGGCTAGTTTTAAAGCCTTGGGAATAGCTACGGCCGGGCCAACTCCCATTATAGCAGGATCGACGCCTTCAGCCACAATATTTATCATTTTCAGTATTGGCTGTAAGCCTAGTTCCAAGGCCTTTTCCTTAGACATTACAACGGCAGCGGCGGCTGCGTCATTTATACCGGAGGCATTGGCGGCTGTAACTACCCCATCTTTTATAAAGGCCGGTTTCAGCCTGGCCATTGATTCTAAACTAGCGTCGGGGATCATATGTTCATCATTTTCAAATAATACGGTGCCTTTCCTGGACTTTAGCTCCACGGGTACAATTTCTCGTTTGAATATACCATTTTGCATAGCAGCAGTTGCTTTTTGGTGGCTTGCCAAAGCTAGTTTATCACACTCCTCACGAGTAATGCCGTACTTGGCTGCTACGTTTTCAGCCGTGATGCCCATATGTCCCGGTACCAGTTTATCTACTAATCCATCATATAGCATGGAATCTTCTATTTGGCCAGCTCCCATTCGGTAGCCCATCCTGGCTTTATCCAGCATATAGGGAGCGTTTGTCATACTCTCTGCTCCTATTACCAGGCCTATGTCAATCTTGCCTAACGCAATATGGTCACAGATTATTTCCAGAGCTCTCATCCCTGATGCACAGTTCTGGTTTACGTTACAGGCATTACTTCTGAAGGGCAGGCCTACTGCCATGGCAACCTGACGTGCTGGTAACGAACCCTGCATATGTGGATAAATTTGGCCCAGAACCAGCTCATCAATGGTATCGGCAGATATGCCGGCTCTTTTAATAGCTTCATTGCCTGCAATTATAGCCAGTTCTTTAACAGATAAGCCTTTCAGGCTTCCCATAAATCTACCAATTGGGGTTCTACATCCACTTACAATTACTACTTCTCTTGTTTGCACACTAAAAACTCCTCTCCTAATAAGAAATTAATTTCGAATATTTGCCTTAAGCCAACTCATTTTCCGTAGATAATCCATCTTGTAAGCTATTAATTATCTATACTGGCGACCAATACCGCTTCATTATTTTTTTATTCTCCTGGGAGTCAGCATCAAATGGGGTGGACATGTAGCTACTGGATTCTGATATACTGCCCCCACAAAGGCTTTGCAATATTTGCGCAAATCGGTTAAGTTTACACATTCGTCTACCATTCCAGTTTTCGCGCAGTATGCCGGACGTGACTTATTATAATAGTCCTGCATCATATCGTTCATTTTATCAATGACTGGTTCCAATGGCCGGCCGGCATCTTTTTCTTTCACCAGCCTGCGTGAATAAGATGCTGCCGCTGCAGTTTCTCCGTGCATTACATATATCTCCGTGGTAGCAGTACCAAGGGTAAAAGCATTGTTGCTTTTAGCTGGCGGGCCGCCCAAAATATAATGGGTTGCTCCGCTGCCTTTTCTTAATACTATGGTCATCATGGCAAGATTGGTTTTCTCAATGGAATACATTAATGACATCCCCAACCCCAATAGTTCTGCCTTTTCAGCCGGATCTCCAACTTGGATTCCGGTTGTATCCTGAACCCATATCATAGGAATTTCGTCGCGCCCGCATACGGTTACAAAGTCATTTAGTTTTATTAATCCCTCGCGGTAAAGCTTTCCGCCGACTCCTTGAGTATCAGAATATTCAGGATAACCCTGCCGCAATACCCCTGACCGGTTAGCAACAAAACCACACAGGTAGCCATCCACCTTGGCCAAAGTACAGAAAATTTCAGGGCCATAGTCAGGCTGAAATTCCAAGTGCTCACTATTGTCGAAAAGCCTGGCCATAACTTCCAACATATCATAGGGCCTTTTCTGGTTAAAAGGTACCAAGCTGTATAGGTCAGTGCTGGGGAATTTGGGCTCAGCTGGTTCAGCTACCCGGAAGAAATCAGGAAAATAGGAAGGCATGCCCTGGATATATTTTTTAATTGTGTCCAAAACCCCTTCTTCGGTTGCACAGACCTCTCGCATAAAGCCCGTCCCATTATAATGTATCTCCACTCGACCCGGCGGAATTTCTTTATACTTACGGGTAGCTTCAATGAGCTGCTCGGCGGCTTCTTCATCGAAGTAGCCTTTGGGATTCATGCCTCCCACAATTCCTCCGCCTCCGACGGCTATGTTTGAATCCTTGTGGGCGATAAGACTGGAGCAGCTGATACCCTGATATCCTCCCCCGGCAGGGTTGGTACCATATATGCCGCAAATTATAGGTATACCAAGCTGCATTATTTCGGAATGTCCATAGAAAGTATAGCCATTGCCCCGACGGTTCATCGTCAGTTTTTCCTGTTCGCTTAGTTTTACTCCGCTGCAATTAACAATCCATACGAGAGGAATATGCAGCATTTTAGTCATATCAAGCAGCCGAATAATATTCTCTGATTGACCAGGAAGCCATGCTCCGGCCATAATCCTATTATTAAAAGCAATAACAGCACACCATTTTCCTGCTATCTTGCCCAAACCATCAACAACGCCTGTATTCCCTTCTTCAGTATCCAGCGGATCATAAAGGGTATGGAGAGGGCACCAGGTGTCAGGATCAATCAGATAATCAAGACGCTGCCACGTTGTCCACTCCCCTTTTTTGTTCATCACTTCGGTAGATTTGCCATAATTTTTGACACGCTCAACTTCCTGGGCTAGAATTTCTTCACCTGCCTTTATTTCATCCATATTCTTTTTAAGTTCTTTTTTTAATTCATTGCCGATTTTCGGCATCTCTTTAAAATAAGGGTGCATTTCAAATCCATATTCTAACACAGTATTTCTCCTTCTTTCCAAACTATAATTAAACCATAATCCTCTGGGGATCTACCTTGTTTAACAATATATCTAACATTTCTTCACTGGGCGGTTCTGATTCAACGGCTCGGGAAACATCCATTGCAAATCCAGTATTTTCTACAATATGCTCAACAGTAACACCCGGGAAGTATTCAGCTAAATACATACGCCTGGTCTTCTCATCAAAACGCATAATTCCAAGCTCGGTTACTACAACCTGTGGGCCAACGTCTGGCAGTCCCAATTTGGTTCTTCCATCTGGGGTTCCATCAATCCAACCAGGGCTGGTTACATAATCTACTTTCTCACAAAAACGACGTTTTTGATGTTTCATCATGATTATAGTATTACAGTAAGTGGCTATCCCATTAGCCCCTCCACTACCGCTGAATCGGGTGTTGGGACGGGAGTAATCGCCTATAGCGGTTGAATTAAGATTGCCATATGCATCAATCTGTGCTCCACCCAGAAAACCAATGTCAACCTTATTCTTTTTCCATGAATTGGATTGGAATCCAAAATAACAATGCTGCGGCCACAAAGCAGAGGCATTGTATGTTATTCTCAAATCACTGACACTGGTGGGGACTTCAAAGGGGCTTCCATCTATCACGCCGGTTTCAAACAGAAGTATTACATTAGGCGCATTGTAATTCTTAGCCAGGCTGGTAGCAACCAGTGGTAAACCTGTTCCAACAATGCAGGTGGTGCCGTCTTTAATTTGACGCGCCACAGCTATTGCCATCATCTGCCTATTTGTCCACTCCACAAAAATCAACTCCTTTTCAATCCCGGCTTAAAGCCAAATCCAGGGGTGACATGCAGCCCGTTTAAATATGCGACTCCTAATTTATCAACATATTCATTATGATCTTCAACACCATAAATCCACTCATCAATAAACTCCTTAAATAATTGGTCATCTTTACTTGCTTTGTCGTACTTACGCAGATACACCCCGTCATAATCATAACAATTAGCACACTGGGAAGGATGTGCTCCGTATGGAGCGTGTACTACTGCATCAACTGCAATATTGGGAAGTTGATTTCTCCATGGTTCAGCCCTTAACATTTGGGGGCTGACCAATTCTTCGCAGGTAACAATACAATTGGTCGCCGCCATAGATATATCCATATCTCCATACAACGAACCATCGATTCTGCAAGTTCCATCCGGTGCCGCCTTCTGCACATGAATTATTGCAGTATCAATTTTAGGTACAGGGAGGTAACATACTTGCTCATCCGGATTAAAAGGGTTGGTGTCAACTTTTAGTTTGAAGGGAGGGAGTTTAGGGTCACTTTTATATACTTCTGCAGGAATACCCCACTTATCAATTAAACTAGAACCGAGCATGTTTTTTACTGCTATGAAAGGCAAGCCCAGAGCGGCTGCATGAAACAACACGCAATGCACATCTAAAGAATAGTCCTCAAAAAGAATTTTGCCTTGTTCAACAGCGTTGCGGAAACGCCTGCCCACCTGAGTAAATCCGGAATTAGCCAGGTAAGAAACAAATAGCACTTTAACCAAACCTGCACCGATCATCATGTCCACATCTCCGCCAGCTGCACCGCTCTGCACATATAGATCTTTCTTACCCTGCCTAATAATTTCACATGCTGCAGCGTATGGCTTTCTATTGGTAACAAAACCGCCTAAAGCAATACAATCCCCATCATGAACATATTTGTTAATAGCTTCTTGCATGATCATTACTTTACTCAAATAATCACCCCGTTCTTAATTTTTCGATTATGCTCCTGTTCACATAAGAGACAATTACTACAGCGTATATCCTTGTGTTCATCCCCCCCTTTTAATTAAAATACCCCGCGAGAATATCATTCTCGCGGGGCTCAATGGCTCTCTCAGCAAGTTATAGTGTTGTTATACTAATCTAATGCAGTATGGGATTGGTTCTTGTCCCATTTGCGCGCATTAATGGTAAAAATAGTATTAAGAATCCCTATAGAGTGAGTTTGTTCTGCTAATAATAACACAAAAAAAACAAAACTAATACATTGCACCATATAATAATACTGAATGTGACCATTCAGACATTTAGTTGGGGGTAAATTACGATGTAAATGCCTGGATCCAATGGGTGCTATAGATAAAGAGTATCAGCATTTTAGCACTAGAACAGAAGTACCCGCCTAACAAATCCTAATATGAATTTGCAGGTAAAAATATAACTGCTATTACAT
>JAQVWS010000074.1 GCA_028709585.1 Syntrophomonas sp.
TGTTATTCCTAATCCACAGTTAAGCGGCTTATATCATGTTTCCGCTGATCCTATCTCTAAGTATGATCTGTTAAAGTTAGTTGCTGAATGCTATACCAAAGATATTGAAATTAAGCCCTTTGATGATTTTTATCAGGATCGCTCCCTTGATTCCACAAGATTCCGGGAGGCTACTGGTTATAAACCGCCATCATGGGATGAGTTGGTGGATATGATGTATCGAAATTATGTGGAACAATCAACCTATTATCAGAAGTATTAATGTAATTGGCTTATTGCGATTATTGGGGTCGATACCAGGGGGGTTAAAATGCTATATGTTACTGGTATAACTGGTCATTCTGGGCACTGGTTTGTAAAACGCTTAGTGAATGAAGATTATAAGGGCAAGATTAGGTGCGTAGTTCGTGATGGAAGTGACACTGATTTCTTGGATAAAAGCGGTCTGGATATAGAAAAAGTTGTTGGGGATCTGAATGATCAAGACTTTTTGACATCTACTATGAGGGGATGTAATACGGTACTACATATTGCTTCAATTATTTATTCCAAGAAGGTTGTTAATGCAGCAGCACATAATAATGTGGAATGGGCAATATTAGTACATACCACCGGAAGGTATTCAAAATATAAAAGTGCATCTGCAGAATATATTGCTATAGAAAATGATGTTTTGAAATGCCGTGAAAGAATGGGAATAACCGTGTTAAGGCCCACCATGATTTACGGTTCATCCAGAGATCGAAACATGTATAAATTGATATCCTTTCTACATAAGATTAAGTTTTTCCCCATGTTTGGTGAAGGAAAGAATCTAATGCAACCAGTCCATGCTCGTGATCTCGGCAATGCATATTATGATGTAATTCTAAATCGTAGTAATACTTTTAATAAAGATTATAACTTGTCAGGAAAACAGCCCTTGTCTTATTTGGAGCTGGTTCGTACGGTTTCCAATGCTCTGGGAAGATATAATATAATTATAAAGATACCTTTATGGTTCTCGGTATTGGCGGCCAGGCTATATAATGTAGTGGATAAAAGGGCGATAATTTCTGTTGAACAGGTACTAAGAATGCAAGAAGATAAGGCTTTTGGATATGAAGAAGCTATGCGCGATTTTGCTTATTCACCAATATCTTTTAAAGAGGGAATAGTTGAAGAGGTAAATGAATACTTGGCTAAAAACAATTCATCAAGGACAAAACAACGATGAAGCTATTAGTTGTATGTCAATACTTTTATCCAGAGCAGTTCAAGGTAAACGATATATGTTTTGAACTGGTGAAGCTGGGGCACGATGTAACTGTTTTAACCGGCCTTCCAAATTATCCATCTGGGGTTACTCATAAAGATTATAGATGGTTCAAGAGGCGCTATGAAAATATTAATGGAGTAAAAATTATTAGGACATCATTAATTGGAAGAGGTCAAGGGAAAATAAGACTTGCATTAAACTATCTTAGTTTTGCGGTATGTTCATCTATAAGGGCTTTATTTATGAAAAAGGATTTTGACTTAGTTTTAGTTTACCAACTTTCGCCAATAACTATGGCTTGTCCCGCTTTGTTACTTAAGAAACTTACCGGGAAACCGATATTATTATACTGTCAGGATTTGTGGCCGGAAAGCATAGTGGCTGCAGGGATAAAACAGGAAAGCTCAATCTACAGAATTATATTATCACTTAGTCGGTATATTTATAAACGGGCTGATAAGATAGCCATCAGTTCTAAACTATTCAAGAATTATTTTAGCGAAGTTATCGGGATTGATGGGGATATTAGCTATTTGCCAGTTTATGCGGAGAGCTTGTTTGAGAATATTGGACCTAAAAGCAATAAAAGAGAAACGATTAACCTGGTATTTGCTGGCAACATTGGCGAAATGCAGAGTGTAGAAACCATAATTAAGGCAGCCAATGAATTGAAATATTGTGATAATATTAAGTGGCACATTATCGGAGATGGATCAGACAGATTTAGTTGTGAGAAAATGGCAATAGAATTTGGGCTAAGCAACGTGATATTCTATGGACAACGACCACTTAGTGAAATGCCTGATTTTTATTCGTTGGCTGATGCATTCTTAGTGACCCTTAAAGCCAACCAGGAAATATCATATACTCTACCCAATAAAGTTCAATCTTATATGGCAGCAGGAAAACCTGTTATAGGGGCGATAGATGGTGAAACACGCCTGGTTATAGAAGATGCGGGATGTGGTTATTGTTGTAAGGCTGAGGATTATTTGGCACTGGCTGAACTCATTAAAGAATTTGCTTTAAACCAAAAAAACCCTGGCATATTAGGTAAAAATGCCAGGAAATATTACGAAGAGCACTTTCATAAAGATATATTTATGAAGAATTTCATTAAGTTTTTAAATTTGGCTAATAATTAAGTTTAATACGGTTTTATGTGCGGGGAGATTATTTAATGGATATTTATATTATAGGAATGATTTTTCTTGCCATTATGTCTTCTTCTGCTATCCTGGTTTATTTGGTGAGAAGGTATGCTTTAAGAAAAGGTATAGTAGATGTGCCCAATAAACGAAGCTCTCATAGAATAGTCACTCCCAGAGGTGGAGGCTTGGGATTTGTAATCCCCTTTATTTTTTCTGTGATTGTCTTTGGGTTTCTTGACATTATTTCGTTATCAATTAGTATGGCCCTGGCAGGTGGGGGTTCCTTAATAGCTTTACTGGGTTGGGCTGATGATAAAAACGGGCTTACTGCACGAGTGAGAGTATTTTTTCATTTTTTAGCGGCTGTCTGGGCGGTTTTCTGTCTGGGTGGTTTTCCGGCTCTGAACCTGGGCTTTGTTGATGTGCATCTTTCCTGGCTTGGAAGTCTAGTGGCTGTAATCGGTACGGTTTGGCTTATTAACATGTATAATTTTATGGATGGAATAGATGGGATTGCTGGGGCTGAAGCTATTAGCGTGGCTTTGGCAGCGGGAGTCTTATTGTTTTTAAATTCTAATACCGGCTTGGCATTGATCTGTGGTATGTTAGCTTGTTCGGTGGCTGGGTTTCTGCTGTGGAACTGGCCGCCTGCCAGAATATTTATGGGCGATGCAGGCAGCGGGTTTCTCGGCTATTTTTTTGCCTGTCTGGCGATTGCCTCGGAAAATACGGGAGCTATGCCATTTATTATTTGGATTCTGCTGCTGGGAGTCTTTGTGATTGACGCTACCTGCACTTTGTTTCTAAGGGTTAGTCAGGGCAATAAATGTTATGAAGCGCATCGTTCCCATGTTTATCAGCTGGCGGTTCAGGCAGGTTATTCTCATAAACAGGTTACCTTGACTGTTTTGGCAATAAATTGTGGCCTGGCAGCTATTGCTTATTCGATTTTCAAAGTTCCTCTATTAATCTTGCCAATTTCATTAACAACAGCTGTAATAATGGTAGTTGCTTATAAATACCTGAGAAATAAATATATGAAAATAATTGAACAGTTAGTTGCTCAATCACGTCAAATCTCCGGACAAGGTTTATTGGAGGCTGCGGCAGCTGATGAAAGATAAAAAGCTCATTATAAGTCTACTAATTGTGTTAGGAATTTTAGGGCTCGGAAGACTCTCCTTACCCTCGCTGGGACGTTTCCTGGTGGCTCAAGATCAGCCCCAGAAAAGCGATATAATTGTTGTCCTGATGGGCAGCGGGCCGGATCGGATGCTGGGGGCAATAGACCTCTACCAGGCTGGGTATGCTGATAGAATAATGATGGTAAGGAATAATGTGGCAGGTTATAACCTGGTTGTTGATAGAGGAGTCAAGATACCTCATGATACAGAATTAGCCAAGATGGTGGCAGTGCAGCTTGGTGTACCCCAGAATAAGGTGCTTATTATACCCGGGGATGCGCTCAGCACTTATGATGAAGCCAGACGGGTGAGGGAGTATTTACAGGAAAAAACGGAAATTGACTCCGTTATCCTGGTGACTTCCCAATACCATTCGGGGAGGGCCAAGAAGATTTTTGTGAAGGCTATGATTTCAATGGATCGCGAAATTAAAGTTATATCCTGTCCCAGCCAGTATGATGATTTCAATGGGTCGCACTGGTGGCAGAGCCGCGAAGATTTGAAGATGGGAATTCTGGAATACATAAAAACGCTGGAGTTTTATGGTTACGAGCAATTTGAATTATAAACAACATTAATTAGCCATTTTATAAATGCTCTCAGGGGTGTCGTGAGATGGGCAAGGGGATTTGTAAAAGGGAGGAATCCCTATTGATGGGAATTTAATCCTATGTTATAATCGTTACATTAGAGAACTGATGTTTGCACAGTTAAAGTTTTCAGAGAGCGAGATTCGTATGATAAAATAAGCTGAAGGGATGAATATATAGAGATGGTTTTTAACATAGATAATATTAAGAGTTTAGTTAGAGATAATAAAATACAATGGCGAGGGCATATGCTGGTTAGAATGCAGCAAAGAGGAATAATGCTTAACGATGTGTTGAAGTGTATATTAAATGGTGAAATTATTGAGTATTATCCTACAGACTATCCTTATCCAAGTTGTTTAGTATTAGGTTTTATTGACAATAGCAAAGTTCTTCATGTGGTATGTGCTATGGGGGAAGAGAATATTTGGATGATAACCAGCTATTATCCTGATAAGGAAGAGTGGACAGAAGATTTTAAAAAAAGAAGGGGGTAGTTTTAATGAATTGCATTATGTGTAAATCACAACTATCTAAGAATAGGGTTAATCATATTGTCGATTATTGTGGCCGGATAGTGATAATTAGAAATGTTCCAGCCAATGTTTGCGGTCAATGTGGCGAATATTATGTTGACAATGATACTGCGATGAGATTGGAAGAGATTACCGGAGAGCTTATTAATAATAAGGCTGAGATTTTGGTGTTAAACTACAGTGAATTGGTAGCCTAAAGCAAGCGTTGATGTAAGGATGGCTTACACCAAGGTGCAACCCAATTGTCATATTGCTTTTGAACGCAAATTTTATTCAGCCCCCTTTGATTACCTAGGAGAGGATGTGGATATCCGCGCAACCCGATCCCGGTGGAGGTATTCTATCCATGGAAAATACAATTATATTTGAGAATGATAGTTAGAGGTATTTTGAGTATAATATATTTAGACGAATGAATTTTTTAACTCATCCATAGAGTGGAAGGGGGTTATATTGTGAAGAAATATAATTTTACGGTGCTCATTGAAAAAGACGAGGACGGCGGTTATGTTGCAACGGTACCGGAATTGAAAGGATGCCATACCCAAGGGGATACAATTGCCGAGATAATGGCCAATATAGATGAGGCAATTAAATTGTGTTTAGAGGTTCATATAAAAGATGGGATTAAGGTTTTTAACCAAAACTTTGTTGAATCAAAACAATTTGAGTTGGTTATTTAAAGAATGAGTAAAATAACCATTGTATCATCCAAAGAAATGGTAGCGATCCTGAAGCGGTTAGGTTTTGATGAAATACGGCAAACGGGCAGTCACAAGTTCTTTAACCGACAAGATGGCAGGAGTACTGTCATACCTATGCATAGCAAGGATCTCAAACGCGGACTGATTAAAGCAATCCTCAAAGATATTGGTGTAACCGATGAAGATTATGAAGTAATCCGGAGGAATTTATAAAGCTCACCATCTTCCGGGATGGGATACCCGCCCGGTATATCCTGACAAAGTAAATTGACCATATAATAGGGTCACTCATCCGGTTAAACCTCTCATACGATTCTATTTTGGAAGACCAGGCTCAGGTCAATTTCCAACTCGGGCAGGATGCCTAATCTAATCAAATCATTTTTTTCATAAGTACCGGTTTTTTCATACCGCATCTTATCATTTAATTGATAAACCTCCACCGCCTCTTCACCTGGAAAGACTACCCAGTATTCCTTTACTCCGGTCTGCTCGTACAGGTTGAATTTTTCATTAAGATCCTTTTTGGCGGTGGAATAGGAAAGTATTTCTATTATTAAATCAGGGGCGCCCTTACACCCGCGTTTGTCTATTTTGCTCGGGTCGCAGATTACAACCAGATCGGGTTGAACTACATTTTCAATTTCCTCTTCGTTTTCTTCTCCTTGTGGCAGGCGCACATCAAACGGGGCAGGAAAAACAGAACATCTCTTGCCCTGGAGGTAAGTAGCCAGCTGCCTTCCCATTTCCATTAATATTCTTTGGTGTTCACTGGAAGGTGCCGGACTCATCATATATGGTTCCCCGCCCAGAATTTCCCAGCGTTCATCATCCGACCATTTAAGGTAATCTGCATAGGTATATTTTTCTTTTTGTTTTCCCAGTGGAGTATTAATAATAATCGCCTCCTTTTTACCTGAGATGCCGGGCTAGCTAGCCATTGTTATGATTTAATTATAAATGTGGTTAACAGGGAAAGCAATGTATATTCCAACCTAGAGCCACCCGTTCATTAACAGGATCGGATCTGACACCAACCAAGTTATTGCCCTATAGTAGTTTAACCGGGATAAACCAATAATGTGCGTCTATGGGTATCAAGTCATGGCACATACAAATGACACCCCCGCCTGCAATTTCTAATTCAGTCTTTTTCAAGACAGTAAAATGTTTAATGGCATCTCTGCCGGGATTGGCACTTTTTTTAATCTCCAGTGGATATACCTTGTTGTCCTCAATAATCAATAAATCGATCTCCCGTTGATCTTTATCCCGATAATAGCAAAGAGGTGGCCGCTTGCCTTGAAAGTAGAAGCTTTTAATTATTTCGGTTACCACCCAGGTTTCAAAAAAGGCGCCTGACATTGCTCCTGCTTCCAAAGTCTCCGCACTGGTCCATTTTGTCAAATATGCGCATAAGCCGGTGTCCAGAAAGTACAGCTTGGGCCTTTTTAATAATCTTTTTAAGGTGTTGTTGAAATATGGCTCCAGCAAATAAACAATTCCCGAGGATATTAAGACTGAAAGCCATTGTTTAGCGGTTGGCTCACTTATCCCTGCATCACTGGCTAATGCTGCGTAATTCACCTCCTGGGCAGTCCTTGCTGCAACCCCACGCAAGAAACGAAAGAAGGCCAGTTCATCTCCTACTTGGGTTAAATCTTTGATATCTCGCTGCAAATAGGTTTGCACATAGGAAGAAAAAAAGATTTCCATATTAATGTTTTTATTGACTAAAACAGCAGGCATTCCGCCTCGAAAAATCTCATCATACACGATTTTTAAATCAACTGGACTGGCCGCTGCACTTCTGCTTTTAAGCCCGTCGATATGAGGGATAAATTCATGATGACCTATTCCCATGATTTCAGAATGTGAGAAGCCGAGCAGATTAACAATGCCAACCCTGCCAGCCAGGGATTCACTTACCCCCTTCATTAAATGGAATACTTGCGAACCCGTTAACCAAAATTGACCATTTTGGGGCTCTGTGTCAACGATCATTTTAATATATGGTAATAGCTGCGGGGCATATTGTATTTCATCAATGAGCAGAGGTGGCGTATATCTTTGCAGAAACAAAGCTGGGTCCGAGGTCGCAAGTTCTCTTGCCATAGGGTCATCTAAGCTAACATAATTTCGTTCATCTCCCCCGAGCTTTTTCAGCATCGTTGTCTTTCCTACCTGTCTTGGTCCGGTTAGCAATACAACGGGAAAACTATTTGAAATATTTATTATAACTTCCTCAGCAGCTCTTTTGATATACATTTGCAACACCTCCGACTTTTATAAATTATAACCTTACATTAGACGAAATATACTTGAAAGTCAATAAAAGGGGGGCAGATTTACCTGCTTAATTGAGCAATTTATGGATACTTCCGAGAAAAATATGGAAGTGATTGACACTATTACCGTCTTTACAAATTGATTAATAATATAAACTACACTGAAGCTGAAAGTATTATTGAAGAGTTAGCCACATCCAAGCAACTTATACACAGAAGTCGTTTGACTTTTGTGTGTAAGTTGCCATAATGAATGCCAGTGGTAATGAAAATCTCATCCAACTCCTGAAAAACGGAGAATTTAGCTTAAGAAGTATCAACCCAAGCTAGCCGTGCGTTCTTCTATGTCAGATTACAGAAAAGAGGAATGGCTAATCAATGTACCCCTATATGCGATTAACGTACTAACTGATTTAATATAAATGAGTTTCCCGGTCTCCCTGATTAGATGGATAAAAATTACAGACCTTTACTTCCTCATTGGAATATGATGTAGGGTAATTATTTATTCTTACAGGAAGACAGGTGAAGGAATTATGGCAAAGATTCAGCTGCAGACGATCCGGGAGGAGATCATTGGGCTTAAACCCCTTTATTCCGATACCGGGAATGCGACTGTCATCTACCTGCGTCAGGGTGAGGTTATGGACACCAGAGGCTGCCGCTCGGTATTAAAAGCACTGGCATCTTGTTATGCCAGTGACCTGACAGCCCAGCGGCGAAAGATGGAAGGATGTCTGGGCAGCAAAGGAATATTGCCCTTTTATCTGGGGATGGAAAGGGTTTTTATACCCCTCAAGATGCGTAAGGTAGTCAGCAAAAATGATGCAGTTTACGGTTTCCTGGATGCTCAATATATAGGAAGTGTGGTTGTAAACGGAAATACACGCTGTTTGCTAACGCTGATTGATGGACGCCAGCTTGAGATACTGAGCAGCCTTAACACCATAAGGCAGAGCCAGCAAATGGGACAGCGTCTGTTGGAGCAGCTGCAGGCGGAAAGAGGCGATGATCCGGTGATTAAGAACGTGCAGCAGCTGGTTGAGCAGGTGGTGAGTTCTTTCCGGGAGATTAAAACCAAGGTAAATCGTATTGAAGAGATAGTTGGGTCTGATACCAGGAAAGCTTAATAGAATGAAATTGGCTGTTTAAAAGCACTCACAGGTGAATATTCCGGTACGGTGGAGCCGCAGTTAATAATCCGAACTTAGCGTCGGGAGAAAGGATACCCACCGATGTGGGCAATGTCTGTCATGAAGAAGCAGCTAAAACTATACAAATATTTGTTATGATTTACTATTGATGTAAAATAATAACGATGATACAATTTATACAGAACATGAGTTCTATGCAACGAAGGACGGGAAGGAGTGATAACTAGTTATATAGTTTTGGACATAGGAGGGTAGGGAGTTGCCGAAATTAAAAAAAGTAAGAGATTTGGTTTATGGCTTTGTTGTCCTTGATGAGCAAGAATGCGCTGTGGTGGATCACCCTGTATTCCAAAGGCTTAGGCGAATAAAACAGTTGTCATTAACCGATATGGTTTACCCTGGAGCGAACCATACGCGTTTTGAACACTCAATTGGAGTAATGCAAATGGCAACTGATATGTTTGACAGTATTGTTGCTAAGAAAAAGCAATTTTTAGAAGACGAGCTTTCATTGGTTGATTCAGGAATTCAAATATACCGAAAGATCGTTCGATTGGCTGCATTGCTGCATGATGTTGGACATACGCCCTTTTCTCACTCTGGAGAGGATTTAATGCCCTTGTTGCCCGCTACTCATGTTAAATATGTCGAGGGGCAACAAAAAAGATATGAACATGAAGAATATAGCATAGAAATTATTAAAAATGTTTTTAAGGATATTATTGAGAATCATCCCGTTAATGATAATTATCGCATAAGAGTAGAAGATGTTACGGCTCTTTTAGGAGACACAACCGTTCGCTTGAAGGCCAAATCCTTGTTATGGAAAGAACTCATATCAGGGCAGTTAGATGCGGATAGAGCAGATTATTTACTTCGCGACTCCCTTCATTTAGGAGTAAGCTACGGAATCTATGATAAGAACAGGCTCGTAAGCTGTATGACCATTGGGAAAACGGAAACAGAAGCTCCTGTGTTGGCAATTGAGGAAGGTGGGTGGCACATAGCAGAAAGTCTGGTAATTGCACGCTATCAAATGTTTGCACAGGTATATTTTCATAAAGTTCGAAGAATTTATGATTATCATATTTATTGTGCGACTAAGGAAGTTTTAAAATACCTAAAAACCGATGGAGCATGCTATCCGCTCCCGACTGACATTAAGGGGTATTTAGATTTTGATGATTGGACAATATATTCTGCATTAAAAAAAGGGTTGGGTGGCAAGCATGGCGAAATTGTACTTAATCGTAACCACTATAAATGCATAGCAAAAACGCAACTCATTCCAACACAGGATGAGGAGATTGAAATGCAAGAACTTAAACAAAAACATGTGGGAAAAAATCATTATTTAGATGATAAGGCATCTACTTCGTGGTATAAGCTGGATAAAGATATTTTAATCTGCGGAGACAGCAAAATTCAACCTTTGAGTGAAAAGTCAAACATAGTAAAGGCAATGATTGAGAAGCCGAGACAACAAAGATTTTATATTGAACATGATTGAAAGCGGTCTAATGAAAGTGAGAGATTATAATGATTGATTTGAATAAACGTCTGGGAATCATCTCTGAAATAGTTAAAGAGGTTCCAGGGCTTGGAAAAACTGCGATGATGAAGTATATATTTTTATTACAGAAAGTATATAAAGTTCCTTTGGGTTATGATTTTGAAATTTATACTTATGGACCTTACTCCTCTGAAGTAATGGAAGATATTGATTTCGCTAAGCATCAGGATATTATAGCCATGGAAATGGTAAATTACTCTACTGGGCACAGTGGTTATAATTTAACCCCTTCTACGAATTCAGAAAAGGTTATCAAAGAAGCAAATGAGTTTGTTTCTACTTATAAACATTCTATTGAAAAAGTAGTGGCTCTTTTCGGGAATAAAACTGCTAAAGAATTGGAATTAGCAACAACGATCGTATATTTATATGGGACATATGCAGCTAATAATTGGGACTGTACTTTGGAGGAAATATCTTCAAATGTGCGAGACATAAAGCCTCATTTTGATATAGCAACCATACAGATCGAATATCGGCATTTAGATGACCTGGGGATTTTGAAGCAAGCAATATAGCTCTTTAACTGAGCCGTATAGTTATCTTATGAAGAGATATGATTGGTGCTCGAAGAAGAACGCGTAGTACCAATAACGCAGACCACAATAAAGCTTAATAGAATGAAATTGGCTGTTTAATTAAGCGCTCACCCACCAGGCGCTGGTTGACAGCCAATATTTTTGGGGTCATTAAAAACATAGCTAAATTAAGCAGCAGAAATTATTGCATGCAGTCGACAATTTATACGGGATTAATTTCCCTAATTGTGAAAGAGTTTT
>JAQVWS010000075.1 GCA_028709585.1 Syntrophomonas sp.
TGCCATCTCTTTTCACCTTTCCTCTCTACGCTCTCATTAAATTATTTTACTACCGGCAAGCCATACCTTTTCCCTACTATTTCCTTGCTCTTAGACTCGGGCACCTCAGCATAGTTTTTAATTTCCATCGAGAAGGTCGCCCGACCCTGGCTTGCTGACCTAAGATGGGTGGCATAACCAAAAGTTTCTGCCAGAGGTACAGTGCCCTTGATAATTCTGATATCTTTGTTTTCCTCAAACCCCATTACTCTTCCCCGGCGAGCATTGAGGTCTGATATTATGTCACCCAGATATTCCTCTGGTGATATAATCTCTAAAGCCATTATGGGTTCCAGAAGAACCACCTGTGCATTGTTCAGGGCATTTTTAAAGGCCATATTAGCTGCTACCTTAAATGCTTGTTCAGAAGAATCAATCTCGTGGAAGGAACCTCCGCGAAGTTTTACTTCAATATCATCAACCGGGTATCCAGCAAGTATTCCTGCCTGCATCGCTTCTCTTACCCCTATTTCAATGGCGGTAATAAATTCTTTCGGAATTATTCCGGCAGGCGCTTGATCTATAAATCTCTTGCCCTGACCCTCTGATAAGGGAGTTACTTCCAGGTTAACATGAGCATATTGACCATGTCCTCCAGTTTGTCTTTCAAATCTGGCTTCCGCCCGTGCTGTTCTGGTAATAGTTTCTTTGTAGGCTACCTGGGGCTTGCCTACGTTGGCATTAACCTTGAATTCCCTTAAGAGGCGGTCAATTATAACCTCCAGGTGCAACTCTCCCATTCCCGAGATGATTGTCTGCCCGGTTTCTTTATTGTATCCAGCCTTAAAACTCGGATCCTCTTCCGCTAAACGTCTTAAACTATCTCCTATCTTGTCTTGATCAGCCTTAGTCTTAGGCTCAATAACTACATCAATGACAGGCTCAGGAAAGCTCATGGATTCCAATATTATTCTGCGGTCCAAGGAACATAAGGTTTCTCCGGTTACGGTTTCTTTAAACCCAACTCCAGCTACAATATCCCCAGCTCCAGCTTCCTCAATCTCCGCTCGGTGGTTAGCATGCATTTTCATAATCTTGGTTATGCGCTCTTTTCTATCTTTTACGCTGTTATTGATCTGCTCGCCCGTTTTGATTTTACCGGCATAAATTCTAAAGTAGGTCAGTTTCCCTACATAAGGATCCACCGCTATTTTAAACGCCAAAGCACATAGAGGAGCGTCTGCATCTACAGGGATTATTGCATCTTGCCCAGTTTCAATATCAAATCCGGTTATGGGTGGTATATCCCGTGGTGATGGCAGGTAATCAACCACTGCATCCAAAAGCATCTGCACCCCTTTATTTTTAAAGGAGGACCCACACAAGACCGGTACTAGCAAGTTTTCAATAGTTTGCTTTCTCAAAGAGCCTTGAATTTCCTCAACGGAAATATCTTTACCTTCCAAATACTTTTCCATAATACTGTCATCATGCAGGGATAGTTTTTCCAGCAATCTTTCCCTATAGCCTTCTGCTTCTATAAGCTCAGCATGCTCCAGTTCTCTCTCCAAGCATTTGTCACCTGTAACATCCTCAAAAACATAGGCTTTCATTTTTATAATATCTATCACACCAGCAAATGCTTCTTCGCAGCCAATGGGGATTTGTATAGCTATCGCATTGCCGCTGAGATTTTTATTTATCATATTTATAACCCTTAGGAAATCCGCACCAATTCGATCCATCTTATTAATATAGGCAATTCTGGGGACTTTATATCTATCCGCCTGTCTCCAAACATTTTCAGATTGGGGTTGTACTCCCGCTACCGCACAGAAGATGCCAATTGCTCCATCTAACACTCTCAGAGACCGTTCCACCTCTATTGTGAAGTCCACGTGCCCGGGTGTGTCGATGATGTTTACAGTACAATTTCTCCAATAACAGGTAGTGGCTGCCGAGGTTATGGTAATGCCCCGCTCTTGTTCTTGGGTCATCCAATCCATAGTGGCGGTTCCTTTATCAACTTCCCCCATCCTATGAACCCTGCCGGTATAATACAACATCCTCTCGGTAGTAGTAGTTTTACCGGCATCAATATGTGCCATAATGCCAATGTTTCTAATCAAATCTAGCTCGGATTTATAAGCCATCTGACTTCTCCCGAAGATTACCAACGATAATGTGCAAATGCCTTGTTGGCCTCAGCCATTTTATGGGTGTCTTCTTTCTTTTTAACTGATGCGCCGCTGCTGTTGGCAGCATCCATAATTTCACCGGCCAAACGTTCAGCCATAGTTTTTTCGCCACGTTTGCGGGTATAATTAACCAACCACCGTATTGCCAAAGTTTGTCTGCGGTCAGCCCTTACCTCAACCGGCACCTGATAATTGGCTCCACCCACGCGACGTGCTTTTACTTCTACAATCGGTGTTATGTTTTTCATGGCCTCTTCAAAGACCTGCATAGGCTCCTTGCCAGTCTTTTTTTCCATTTTTTCAAAAGCTTCATAACATATTCTTTCAGCCAGACTTTTCTTCCCATCCCACATTATTTGATTGACTAGCTTAGTAAATATTTTACTATGGTAAATGGGATCAGGCAGAACGTCTCGCTTAGGAATAGCCCCTTTTCTAGGCATAGCTTGACTCCCTTCTACTTCTTCTTATTTGGTTTTTTAGTCCCATATTTGGATCTTCCCTGGTTGCGTTTGGCTACCCCAGCTGCATCTAATGTTCCTCTGACAATATGATATCTTACACCCGGTAAATCCTTGACACGACCTCCTCTAATAAGAACAACCGAGTGTTCCTGTAGATTATGGCCTATACCAGGAATGTATGATGTTACTTCAATACTATTAGACAGCCTTACGCGGGCAATCTTACGTAACGCCGAGTTAGGCTTTTTAGGCGTAGTAGTATATACGCGGGTACATACCCCTCTTTTTTGCGGACAGCTTTTAAGGGCTGGTGCTGTGGATTTCTTTTCTTCCTTCTCGCGTCCTTTTCTAATTAACTGGTTAATTGTCGGCATACCTGCACCTCCTTCCCCTACAAATCAATCAATAAGCGCTACTGCCGCTGAGCCGACTTCAATGCCACAGGCATTGCCAAGTTCATCCATCTTTTCTATATCTTCTACTTGCACCTCATGTTGACGGCATAGTTCGCGCAAAGGTCCAATAATATGAGGCTCAGCATCCATAGCCAAGTAAACTTTTTTGGTTAATCCTTTAATAATAGCCTTTTTAACCTGTTTGCTGCCAATGACCTTATTATTGTTCCTGATGTCATCAAGCGACAATCCTTACCCCCCTCTAAAATAAAACAGTTAATACCGGAGAATTACTCTGTCTTGTCGCGGACCTTAATATTTTAGCACCAAGGAATAGCGGCGTCAAATTATTTTTTCAATCATTTTTTTACCAATGTTGTTTATTCACTCACGATTAATTCCGGGTTATCTTTTACGCTGATATTACGGTAATTGGAGTAGCCAGTACCGGCTGGAATTAGTTTGCCGATAATAACATTCTCCTTCAGGCCAATAAGATTATCAATTTTCCCTTTAATAGCCGCCTCAGTTAATACCTTGGTGGTTTCCTGGAAGGATGCAGCCGACAAGAATGAATCAGTATTCAAGGAAGCCTTGGTTATACCCAACAGCATGGGTGAACAAACTGAAGGAAGACCGCCAAGTCCAATAACTCGCATGTTCTCCTCTTCAAAATGCGCTATATCGATGAAAGCCCCGGGCAGCATGGTTGTATCTCCAGAGTCCTCTATTCTGACTTTTTTCAGCATCTGGCGAATCATTATCTCTATGTGCTTGTCACTTATATCCACGCCCTGGGAACGGTATACCTTTTGTACCTCTTGCAGCACATATCTTTGCACAGCCTGTAAGCCTTGTGTTTTTAATATGTCATGCGGGTTTAGCGGGCCTTCAGTAAGTGCATCGCCTATCTCCACCATGTCCCCCTCCTGTATTTTCAGGCGGGAACCATAATGTACCGGATAAGCCGCTATCTGTTCGTTGTTTTGGTCAGTTATTTCCACTTCCCGACGGCCTTTGTTCTCGCCGAACCGAACTTTACCGGAAGCTTCAGCCACCACAGCTTGCCCCTTAGGTTTACGCACTTCAAATAATTCTTCAACTCTGGGAAGACCGCGGGTGATGTCTTCTCCGGCAACACCTCCGGTATGGAAAGTACGCATTGTCAATTGGGTACCTGGCTCACCAATCGACTGAGCCGCTAATATACCAACAGCTTCGCCTATTTCTACATCATAACCGGTAGCCAAATTACGTCCGTAACATTTTTTACATACTCCATGTCTAGTCTTACAGGTTAACGTGGTTCTGATTTTGACTCTTTCTATGCCAATTTTCTCTATTTCATATCCAACTTCATCATCAATCATCTGGTTTTCTTCGACCAGCATATCACCGGTTTGAGGGTGATAAATATTGTCTACGGAAACCCGGCCGATTATGCGTTGATGCAGGGGCTCAATCAACTGTGACCCTTCCATAATCTTTTCAACCCATATGCCTTCTACCGCTTCACAGTCATCCTCCCGGACAATAACATCCTGGGATACATCTACCAATCTACGGGTAAGATAACCTGAGTCGGCAGTCCGCAATGCGGTATCAGCCAATCCCTTTCTAGCTCCATGGGTAGATATAAAGTATTCTAATACAGTCAATCCCTCCCGGAAATTAGCCTTAATTGGCAAATCTATTATTTTACCTGAGGGATCTGCCATCAAGCCTCTCATTCCAGCCAATTGACGAATCTGTTGAAAGTTACCACGAGCACCAGAGGTAGCCATCATATAAACTGAATTGTCTTCCCGAAGATGCTTTTTCAAGGCATCGGTTACATCGTCAGTAGCCTGACTCCATATTTCTACTACCTGGTTATGCCTCTCATCCTCGGTAATCAAACCTACCTGAAAGTCGCTCTGAATCGCTTCAACTGAATTATCTGCATCAGCTAGTATATCCCATTTTTCCGGCGGTATTTGAAAATCTATAACTCCCACGCTAATACCAGCCCGGGTAGAATATCTGAAGCCCAATCTTTTAATTCCATCTAACATCTCAGCAGTACGGGCATTACCTTCCAGTCTATAGCATTCATAGACAACATTGCCCATTTTCTTTTTATCAACAACCTCATTATAATAACCCATACTAGCAGGAATCACCTCATTGAAAATAACCCGTCCTACTGAGGTCTCTACCAGTTCTTGTTTATGAGCGTTGTTTTCCCCGCCAGGACTATCGGCAATTTTCTTACCGGTAATCGGCATCTTTACACGGATCTTTTCATGTAATGTTATAACTTTCATCTCATAAGCCATTTGAGCCTCAGCGGGGCTGCTAAATGCCCGAGGATTCTTAATAGCCAAATCAGCATCGCTCATATAGGTAAGATAATACACACCTATTACCATATCCTGAGTTGGAGTGCATACCGGTTTGCCATCCTTGGGATTTTGAATGTTGTTGCTCGCTAACATTAGCAGACGGCATTCTGTTTGTGCCTCTGCCGACAGCGGCACGTGAACTGCCATCTGGTCTCCATCAAAGTCAGCATTATATGCCGTACAGACCAGGGGATGCAGTTGAAGAGCACGTCCTTCCACCAGTACCGGCTCAAAGGCCTGTATTCCTAAACGATGCAGAGTAGGTGCCCGGTTTAGCATAACCGGATGCTCTTTAATAACACCATCCAGAATATCCCAAACCTCTTCCCGGCCTCTTTCCACCATTTTTTTGGCGCTCTTGATATTGGAGGCGATACTCTGGTCAACTAGTTTTTTCATCACGAAGGGTTTGAATAACTCCAAAGCCATTTCTTTGGGCAATCCGCATTGGTGCATCTTTAAATTTGGCCCAACCACAATAACCGATCTTCCCGAATAATCAACCCTCTTGCCGAGAAGATTCTGCCGAAATCTTCCCTGTTTGCCTTTTAGCATATCGCTTAAAGACTTGAGAGGCCGGTTGCCGGGCCCAGTTACTGGTCTGCCTCTGCGCCCATTGTCTACCAGAGCATCCACCGCTTCCTGCAGCATACGTTTTTCATTTCTGACAATTATGTCAGGCGCACCTAGATCTAATAGTCTTTTTAGTCGGTTGTTGCGGTTTATTACCCGGCGATAAAGGTCGTTAAGATCTGAGGTGGCAAATCGCCCCCCGTCCAACTGTACCATGGGACGCAGTTCAGGTGGAATCACCGGCAGAACGTCTAATATCATCCATTCCGGATTATTAGTGGACAAGCGGAAAGACTCTGTCACTTCCAACCGCTTAATTGCTCTGCCCTTTCTTTGTCCGGTAGTGTTAGTTATTTCTTCCTTAAGTTCAGCAGACATTTTTTCCAGATCAACTTCCGCTAAAAGCTCTTTAACTGCCTCGGCACCAATTGAGGCAATAAAGCTGTCACCATATTTATCACGATTGTCTCTATATTCTCTTTCATTCAGGAGTTGTTTGCGCAATAAAGGCGTATCACCTGGATCAATGACGATATAATTAACAAAGTAAATTACCTTTTCCAATACCTTGGGTGATATGTCGAGAAGTAATCCCATACGGCTGGGAATACCTTTTAGATACCATATATGACATACCGGTGCTGCTAATTCAATATGTCCCATACGCTCTCTTCTAACCTTGGATGTTGTTACTTCCACACCGCAGCGATCGCACACAATTCCCCTGTGGCGCACCCGTTTATACTTGCCGCAATGGCACTCCCAATCCTTTACAGGGCCAAATATTTTTTCGCAAAAAAGCCCTTCCTTTTCAGGTCTTAGGGTTCGATAGTTTATGGTCTCAGGTTTTTTTACCTCACCGCTGCTCCATGAGCGTATTTGATCCGGCGAAGCCAGAGATATTTTGATCCGTTCAAAATTGTTAATATCTGACAAGGTTATGCTCTCCCTTCCAGAAGGTTTTTGGCACTCGCAGCGTAAAAAAGTTCACTTCCTATAAGAAAGTGTGCATAAAGCTTTCTATTCAACCATTTCGTCTAAATCACTTTCTTCCGCTTGGTTATTGTCAATTGCCAGTTCGTCTCCACTCACCTGATGGATTAAAGCCTTAGCAACATTACCGCCAGCACTTACCGCTGCCGGCACCTCCATCCCTAATTCCCTGGCTTTGTCTTGTTCATTTATCTCCATATCAATGTTTTTTATTTGGATTTCACTGTTGTTGACTCCCAGCATTTTAATATCCAAAGACAGGCTCTGCAGTTCTTTAATTAATACTTTAAAGCCCTCTGGGACTCCAGGTTCCGGTATATTATCACCCTTTACGATTGATTCATAGGTTTTAAGCCTGCCAACAACATCATCTGATTTTACAGTAAGAATTTCCTGCAAAGTATAAGCTGCCCCATAGGCTTCCAAAGCCCATACCTCCATTTCTCCAAAGCGTTGTCCTCCAAATTGGGCTTTTCCTCCGAGAGGCTGCTGAGTAACCAGAGAATAGGGCCCAATGGAGCGGGCATGAATTTTATCATCAACCAAATGAGCCAGTTTTAGCATATAGACATAGCCTACCGTTACTTCGTTGTCAAAAGGCTCTCCCGTACGGCCATCTCTCAGAATTGCCTTACCGTTCTCAGGAACTCCTGATTTTATTCTTAACTCTCTAATGTCATCTTCGTTAGCACCATCAAATATGGGAGTAGCGATCTTAATACCCAGTTCTTTAGCGACCCATCCCATATGGCATTCCAAAATCTGGCCAATATTCATACGAGAGGGAACTCCCAACGGGTTCAAAACAATCTGCACCGGAGTTCCGTCATCCAGGAAGGGCATATCTTCTTCCGGTAATATTCGAGAAACTACCCCTTTGTTACCATGACGCCCAGCCATTTTGTCTCCTTCGGAGAGTTTTCTTTTCTGGGCAATATATACTCTTACCAGGCGATTTACTCCCGGTGGCAACTCATCCCCATTTTCGCGGGCAAATCTTTTTACAGCTACAATTTTGCCTGCTTCCCCATGTGGTACTCTTAAGGAAGAGTCGCGTACTTCACGGGCCTTTTCACCGAATATCGCACGCAATAAGCGCTCTTCTGGTGTTAACTCAGTTTCGCCCTTGGGGGTAACCTTGCCCACCAGTATGTCATCCGGCCTTACCTCTGCACCTACGCGAATAACCCCCTGTTCATCAAGGTTCTTGAGCATTTCCTCGGATACATTTGGTATATCGCGGGTTATTTCCTCCGGACCCAATTTAGTATCTCGAGCTTCACACTCATATTCTTCTATGTGTATCGAGGTAAATATGTCTTCCTTAACGACCTTTTCGGATATAAGGATAGCATCTTCGTAGTTATAGCCTTCCCAGGGCATAAACGCAACCAGGATATTACGGCCCAATGCCAGTTCTCCATTATCAGTACTCGGTCCGTCTGCAATTATCGTATCTGCTTCCACCCGGTCGCCGGCCTTGATTATAGGCCGTTGATTATAGCAAGTTCCTTGGTTGGAACGCATAAATTTCAATAAAGGATAGGTTATGGTCTCACCCTCATCAGTTTCAAAACTAATCCGGGAAGCACTTACCTTCTTAGCAAAGCCAGCTTTTTGAGCAACTACTACCGCTCCTGAGTCTTTCGCCGCCTTATACTCCAGACCGGTTCCCACAATAGGAGCTTCGGTTTTAATCACGGGAACAGCCTGCCTTTGCATGTTAGCACCCATTAGAGCACGGTTAGCATCATCGTTTTCCAAAAAGGGAATCAGCGACGTTGCTACACTGAATACCTGTTTAGGAGAAACATCCATATAATCCACTTGTTTAATGGGTATTTCTAAAATATCTTCAAAGTACCTTACTTCCACTCGTTCATCTTTAAAGTAGCCCTTCTCATCCAAAGGAGCATTAGCCTGGGCTACGAAGTATTCATCTTCCTCATCAGCAGTAAGATAAGCAATTTCGGTGGTAACCCGGCCGGTTTTTTTATCCACTTTGCGATAAGGTGTCTCAATAAACCCAAAATCATTAACCTGTCCGAAGGTGGCCAATGATCCAATTAGGCCTATGTTTGGACCTTCCGGTGTTTCAATGGGGCAAACCCGGCCATAATGAGAATGATGAACATCTCGAACCTGGAAACCAGCTCGTTCACGGGTTAGACCCCCGGGCCCCAGAGCACTTAAGCGTCTCTTATGGGTTAATTCTGCCAGAGGGTTAGTCTGATCCATAAACTGCGATAACTGTGAGCTGCCAAAGAACTCCTTTACCGCAGCAGTTATAGGTCGAATATTAATAAGAACCTGCGGAGTTAAGGTCTCAACATCATGTATGCTCATACGTTCTCGAACTACCCGTTCCATTCGCACCAGACCGGTTCGGAATTGATTTTGCAGGAGTTCGCCAATAGAACGCAGGCGTCGGTTGCCTAAATGATCTATAACATCCGTTTTGCCTTCGCCTTTTATTAGCTTTAAAATATATCCTACCGTTGCAACGATATCCTCAACTGTAAGATAGCGTACCTCAACCGGGATATTCAAGCCTAGTTTCTTGTTTACTTTATATCTTCCTACTACCGCCATATCATAACGCCGCGGATCGAAAAACAGATTTTTCAATAGCTGGGTGGCCGCATCTTCTGTGGCCATTTCACCCGGTCTCAGCCGACGGTAAAACTCAAGCAATGCTTCTTTTTTTGAAGTAGTAGTATCTTTTTCCAGTGTCTTTACAATAGCTTCATTATTATCATATAGCTGCAATAATTGTTCATTGGTTTCAAAACCCAAAGTCCTCAGCAATACTGTAACAGGAATCTTTCTGGTTTTATCTATGCGCGTATAGATAATTCCATAGCTGTCCATTTCCAGTTCGAACCAGGCACCGCGATTGGGAATGACGGTTGCTCCAAATAATGAGTTACCGGCTAAATCAAGTTTCTCGTTAAAATAGACCCCCGGTGATTTTACAAGCTGACTTACTACAACTCTTTCCGCCCCATTTATGATAAAGGTCCCTTTATCAGTCATCAGCGGCAAGTCACCCATGTATACTTCGGATTCCTTTATCTCGCCATTTTCTTTGTCAGTTAACCTAACCTTTAATTTCAAGGGAGCTTGAAAACTGACATCTCTTTCCTTACATTCCAAGACAGAGTATTTGGGGTCGCCTAAATTATAGTCTACAAAGTCAAGTTCAAGTTTACCGCTGAAATCGGAAATTGGAAATACTTCTTTCAGTGCTGTCCGCAAGCCCTCATCTAAAAACCATTCATAAGAGCTTAACTGGATCTGAATCAGGTTAGGTAGATCAATTACTTCTTTAATCTGGGAATAATTGTGCCTCTCAGTGTTTCCGTATCTTACAATATGAGCTGCCAATAAATTCACCCCTTTTTAAAAATTAGCAAAAGAGTGAAAAGCAAGGCTTAACCTTAAACCTCGCTTTCTATTCAAAGCCTGTAATACTACTCTATTGTCATAGTTTGCCATAATAACGTGAATGGCAATTATTAATGTTATCATAACTAGTTGTTACCCGTCAAGAATGTGGCTAAAATAATTCATTTACGTTAATTTCCGTTTGCTTAAACATTATGTAATTTTTCTGTTTTATCAAAAGAGGTAACCCGTCCTGTGTTTCCTGATAGTCTGACCAGTTTTTCACCTCCTGTATAATAAAATATTGGTTTCCTTCCCTGCTAATATTCCAGTTAATATAACTGGGTTCAATACTTTGAGCTGTAATTTTCTATTTCTTCCTTTATTATGCCACTCTCTTGCCAGTCTATTTGCTATTCTACATCACTGCAACAAGTGCCTAAGGTAAATAACGGTAAGTAATATAACGGGCCAATATTATACCAGGAAAAAAATGCTTATTGATTTAAATCCTTTCCCTTCAGGTTATAAGTTATACATCCTATTATACCGTAAGTTATTTCATCAAGATATTTATTCCCTTTTATTTACATTTCATTTAAAAGACTTGTCACGAACCATAAGGCTAAAGCGAATCATAAAAAATACCTGCAAGGGGTGTTCCAGCAAATGCAGGAATACACTCCATAGGTATATGTGGCCTGATAATACCTGACAAATCCTCAACAAATAAAAGGGGTGTTAAACAACACCCCTTTGTTGCCGTTGA
>JAQVWS010000193.1 GCA_028709585.1 Syntrophomonas sp.
TTAAAGCGGCCAACCCGTAGGCGAGGCTTATATGATTGATAGTGGATTCCTCCATGGTGAATAAAATTACGGAGGTATCCATTTCAGGTTTTGTCCCGGTTATTCGGAAGTCAGGTTCCATACCTATATGGCATGAATCTAAAAGCTCCATAAATAAGGAAAAGCGTTTTTTAGATTTATCCTGCCAATCAGGAAAATGATCTAATAAGGCGGAGAATGTTAAGGTAAGATCGTTTTTCTGCAACAGCATTGATTGTAAAGAGTCCAAATATTTTTTACTATTACCGGGCCAAACCGAAACCGGCAATTCTAACAAGGCATCAAATGTATCTTTGTTTTCCGGGTTACGCCCCAGATACCGGCTGTAACTATCCAGCTTATCCTGACAGGTCTGCACAATGGGGGCAAATTTATTAATAGCACTGGTTTGACGGCTTACATCTGGCAAATCCAAGGTTTTTACATAGTTCTTGTTTAACAACGATTTGCTCGCCGGTCTATGTTCGACTTTTAACCTGGTTTTGTTATCTTTTATTATTAGTCCCTTACCAAAAATACGCGTATATTCTTCGGCAAACAAGGCCTGAAATTCTTGCTGGCATCGATGTGCGGCTGTGCGAGTATAGACAGGAGGATTGGGAGTGGATAAATACCAGACTAGGGCCCAGTCTGCAGGAACAGGAATATCATCCTTGGCCATCTGGCCAAGGCATATCTGTAGAGAAATAGGTAAACCAAAATGGTTGGTGTGGTTGGGAGCTGCGTTCTTATATTGCGTTGTATCGCAATAATGATCGAACTGGATATAGGCGAGAAGAGAACTGGCATAAGAATTAAAAGAACCATTATTACCATAGATATTCAATAGTCTTTTCACTTCATTTACGAGGGACTGAATTTCAGAAATGGAAACCGATCCATGGTCAGTATCATAGAGCAATCTCCGCTCTAAACCATAAAAATATAAAAATACGTAGCCGATATCGGCAACTGGGTCACTTTTCCCAGTCGATAACCATTTCAAATAAGCTGCCCTTGCATCCGGAGATGCTTCTGAGTAAGAGGGCCAATAGTTTAACCGCCGAACCCGGTAATCATCATTGTCTTTATCGACCTTTAGATATGGATTGATCAGGGCACATTCTGTTCCGTATCCATCAGGCGCTATCAAGTCTTTCCCGACATATATCATGCCATCATTAATTAGGTATCCAGCGATATTGATTGAATTTCCCAAACTGATCCAATTGCCATCATTAGGAGATTGTGCATCAGATAACTGTTTTTGCTTTTTATTATCAGAGCTAATCGATGACACAGTACTTTGAGATTTGATGTCGGATATTTGTTGTATATCCGTTGTTATTGGCGGGCTACTTTTTTTATTAATAGTTGGCAAGGTTGACGCATCATTTTTTAACTTATCTGTACCAGGCTTATATTTTATATTATTTTGGTTGGAAGGTGATTTTTTTATAAACCAAAAAGCCAGTCCAGCAAGACCTAATAATAAAACATATGCCATATGCTTCTCCTTGCTCATCATTATTATCTCTTGCTTGACTTCGACAATTTATAAGGCTTATCCTGTGATTTTCAGACATTAAATTACCAATAATTTCGACAACTGTATTTATGTTCTGACATTTGAACTTTTTTGAAATTATGCTGATTTAGCAAGGGAATCAAACTTTTACGGTTTTCGGAACTGGCAAGACTTATTTTGCAATGCTATATAAAATGAGAGATTTACCGCAGTAAATCTCTCATTTTATATAGCAGGAATTATGTTAATTATTTCTAAGGAAAGAGGTAACTGGTAACCGACTCTAATGGTCTGAAATAACCCTTAATGCAATTTGGATTTTTAACACAGATCTGTATATGGTTTTTATCTTTAAATCCCGCATTAGGATAAAGTTCCTTGCCTTCGATGAATCCGGTTCTCACAGGATCATAGAACCTATAATCATGGGTTTTATTGTAAGCGTGTAGTGTTTCTATAACAGCACAATCCAGATATCTTAGTAAACATCATCAGCAACACTCTGATCGCAACCATGAAACCCCAAAATAAAGTTAGGAAAGGAAGCATACATTGTCGAATACATTTCTATTTATACACTTTCTTTAGTTTGCCGTTTTTATCATACATTCCTGTTGAGTTTAGAAATGAACCTGTCACATCTTTTGATTTACTAATTGTAGTCTTAAACCCTTGCATCTCTTTTACTTGTTTTTCAGCATCCTGAATAGTTAATATCTGCTTGGCAGTCTTGGCCACGTATGTGTTAGTCGTCTTTTCCATGTTCTCAACACCTTCTATCAATATTATAAAAGCCTTAAACTCATTTTATTACAACATATGTTTTCATAGCTCTCTAATGCAGCATATGAACGATGATATTTTTCCTGAGTTATCAAGGCAAGGATATCAATTTGATGAAACAACAAGATCAATCATTTCACTTTCAGCGTCCGCAGGTACGTCTTAACATCATCACCAACTCGGTAGCTCTCAATTGCTTTCTGAATTGCCTTGTTATGGGTCCACTTCTCCAAGCGGCGTTCCTGAATAACCGGCAACGCAGCATCATATTGCTTGGCTAGTGCCGTTGCGAAATACCAGGCAATCATCATATTGATGTAATACTCCTCTGAGCG
>JAQVWS010000076.1 GCA_028709585.1 Syntrophomonas sp.
AGCGTGCTTTCGCTAAGGCATAGGGAGCTCCGCTCATGTTTTCCATCCCGCCGGCCAGAACTACGTCTGCATCTCCAGCTTTGATAATTTGGGCTGCCAGGCTAACTGCTCTTAATCCGGATCCACACACCTTGTTGATGGTAAATGCGGTAGTTTCTACCGGCATCCCTGCCTTGATCATGGACTGACGGGCTACGTTCTGGCCCTGGGCCGCCTGGATTACGCAACCAAATACTACTTCTTCAACCTGTTCCGGTTTGATGCCTGCTCTTTTAACTGCTTCTGCCATGGCTATACTGCCGATCTCTGCAACCGGCATATCTTTTAGAGCACCATTAAATGTTCCAACTGGTGTACGGCATGCGCTTACAATTACTACTTCTTTTGACATATAATTAATCCACCTCTTCTTTTAATATTTAAGCTCCAATACCTGGAGTATGATAACATGTATTGATTATTTTCCGGTAAATTCAGGTTTTTTCTTTTCTACAAAAGCTGACATACCTTCTTTTTGGTCATTAGTTGCAAAACAAAGACCAAACGCATCAGCTTCAATGGTCATGCCGCGGTCAATATCAGTCTGCATTCCTTCGTTGGCTGCAACTTTGCTGAGACGAACCGCAACTTGAGCCTTGCTCACTATACGTTTGGCTATCTTTTTAACGAAATCCATTAATTCTTCCGGTTCAACCACACTGTTTACCAGACCAATCCTTAAGGCCTCGTTAGCGTCAATTATATCTGCTGTATATAATAATTGTTTGGCCATACCGCTACCCACCAGGCGTGGTAAACGCTGCGTTCCTCCAAATCCGGGGGTAATTCCCAAGCCAACCTCCGGCTGCCCAAACTTAGCTTTTGTTGAAGCAATCCGGAAATCACAACACATGGCTAATTCACAACCTCCACCCAGTGCAAAACCATTGACGGCAGCAATAACCGGTTTCTCCAAGGCTTCAATCATACGGAATACTTCTTGGCCCAGAGCCCCAAAAGCACGGCCTTCCATGGCAGTAAGGTTCTGCATAAAGCTTATGTCCGCGCCAGCTACAAATGATTTATCACCTGCACCGGTGATTATTAAGACGTCAATACCGGAATCTTCTTTGACTTCCAATACTGCACTCCTTATTTCCAACAGGGTCTCATTATTCAGAGCATTAAGAGCTTTGGGTCGATTAATTGATAATATGGCGACCCTACCCTCTCTCTCCAGCAGTACGTTTTCGTACGCCATTTACCTTCCTCCCTTCAATCACGTGTAAATCTTTTTGGGATTACACCCCACTTCGGGATTAACAATCTTGAATTACCCTTATCTTTGTCCTTTTAATGATCCCCCCTTCAACTAATACAATGAGGACTGTATTAGAATTAGATATCAGAAAACATTATATTGAATTATGTGAACAGCAAAAAATACCCAGGGTTGTCCCCGTCGAATTCAAGTAAACAGAGCATTAATCAACATCTATTTACATATTAATTATAATCACAAAAATATATGCAATTTAATTATACCACTAAAAATTTTTTTATTGTAAAAACCATAATAAATAATCAAAAACTTATTTACATCATTATACAGTTTATTACTATATAATGCTTAATATATAATTCTATTATATTCTGTTGTCAACCAGTTACTCTGCTTTAATGTATAATAAATTGCCGTTTTTTTATGTTATAATGGCGTAGAAAATTGTTAATTCATTATATTTTGAAATTCTAATATTTTAACAGGGGAGTGATATTTTGGACAAGATAACGATTCAAAAAGAGCTGACTGATATGTTAGGTAAAGATGCCTTGCTGAGTGAAGAACTGGATCTCATGTACTATTCGTATGATAGTTCCTTTTTTACAAAATTGCAGCCTGCCTCACCTTATGCAGTTGTTTTTCCGAAATCTACCGAGGATGTTCAAAAGATAATGCAATTCGCCTATCAAAATGATGTTAATGTCATCCCCCGGGGAGCAGGCACAGCCGAAACCGGCGGTAGCATAGCTCTGGAAGGCGGCATTGTCATGGATTTGTCCAAATGGGATGAAATATTGGAAGTTGATGCCAAGAATATGCAGACAATAATCCGTCCCGGAGTGGTTCATGCCAAATTAAATGAGGAATTAGCAAAGTTTAACTTGTTTTTCCCTCCCGATCCCGGCAGCAGCCAAATGTGTACCGTGGGTGGCATGGTAGCCAATAACGCTTCCGGTTTGCGGGCAGTTAAATACGGTACCACTGAACAATATGTTTTAGGCTTGGAAGTAGTTATGCCCAATGGAGATATTATCATTACCGGAGGTATGAAGTCCCGGGCCATAAAAAATGTCTCCGGCCTTAACCTGACCAAACTGATGGTGGGCTCCGAAGGAATACTGGGGGTTATTACCAGAATTAGGCTGCGATGTTTCCCCAAGCCCAGGGCCAGAGGTATTGCTATGGCTGTCTATGATAAGCTGGACGATGCACCTGCTACCGTTTTGGACGTATATCAGGCAGGAATTCTTCCTTCAGGAATCGAAATACTCGATAATTCGGCTATAAAAGCTGTAAATGAATTCAAGCCCCATATCAACCTGCCCGATGCTGAAGCCATCCTCTTGTTTGAAGTGGACGGCAATCCGGCTGGTGTAGAATTTGATGGCAATCTAATCAAGGAATTGGCTGGTAAGAGAGCCCGTTCGGTTGAATGGTCCACAGATCAACAAAGAATGACGGCTTTGTGGGAAGGCCGCGCAGTTACTGCTACTGCCGCTGCCAGGGTACGTAAAGACGGCACCCGGGTTTTTGCCGGCGAAGATATCAGTATTCCTATTTCCCGTGTTACCGAAGTCTTGCGCAGAATTAAGGAGCTCGGTGCCAAATATAATATTCCTATCGTAAACTATGGACATATTGGTGACGGCAATGTTCATTCAGCACCGGTTATAAACCCCGAAATACCTGAAGAAGTTGAGCGGGCTTTAAAGCTGATAGATGAAATTCACCTGCTGGCAATTGAGTTGGAGGGTACAACTACCGGCGAGCATGGTGTAGGGGCGGTCCGCCGACGTTATGCTTCATTGGAACATGGTACTGCTCTGGATTATATGCGCAAAACCAAAGAGGCTTTTGACCCCAAAGGTATTATGAATCCCGGTAAGCTTATCTAGTAACTGCGGTTAGAGATAGTGAATTCTGAAATAAGGAGAAGCTGATATGCAATTTAAGGAATTACCATCTGTAAAGGAACAAATCATGAAATGCGTGCGTTGCGGAAAATGCCGTAGCGTATGTCCGGTCTTTGCCGAAATCCGTAATGAGACAGCAGCTCCCCGCGGTCATGTTTTTATGGTAGAAATGTTAAGAGACAGCAAGGTAGAAGCCAGTCAGCTGCTTTATGACCGGTTGAGTAACTGCCTGATGTGTGAGACCTGCAGCGCAAACTGTCCGTCAGGAATTGAGGTTCATAAACTAAATGCCGCTGCTCGTTCCTACATATATAAATATTATCCCAATTCAACTAAAGACATGATTTTCGATACTATGTGGACTAATCCAGGACTTATGCAAAAAACTATTATGATGATGAGGGGCGCTCAAAAGACGGGTATGCAATTTTTAGCCCGCAGTATAGGTTTTACAAAATATCTGCCTGGCGATATGTCCAAAGCTGAACGGATTTTGACTGATATTCCTTCCCGTTCTGCGCGACATCTGCTTGCCGAGGGATACAGGTCTATAGGCGAGAGAAAATATACGGTTGGCTATTTTTTGGGATGTGCAACCAATTTACTGAACCCGCAGGTTGCAGTGGCAGCTGTTGATGTCCTGATCCGCAACGGCTGTGACGTAATAATACCCAGTGATAATAAATGCTGCGGTCTGCCTCACCTGGCCAACGGCAAAATGGACACCGCCCAGGAGCTGGCCATCCATAATGTTAAAACATTTAACAACTATCAATTTGACTATATTATCACGGACTGCGCTTCATGCTCATCGGCCCTGGATCCAAAAAGTATGCAATTTTTGCTGGGAGGGACAAAAGATGAGGATGATGCCCAAAAGTTTGCCGGTAAAATAATGGATCTTAACCGCTTCCTGATTGAGATATTGGATATAAAACTGCCAGCTAATGAAAATGCCAGTCCCATTAAGATCACTTATCACGACCCCTGCCACCTGGCCAATGCTCAAGGGATAAAAGCAGCCCCCCGCGAGCTGTTAAAACGTATACCGGGTGTTGAGTTGGTGGAAATGAAAGATGCCAACCGCTGTTGCGGAGGCTCTGGCACTTACAGCGTAACCCATTACGATTTATCCATGCAGATATTAGATCATAAAATGCATAATGCCATGGAAACTGGCGCCAGTAAGATAGCCACCTGCTGCCCCAGCTGCATGATGCAGCTGCGCCACGGTATCAAGCGTGAAAACTGGAATGCAGAGGTGGTTCACCCGGTTGAGCTGATATGTGAGAGTTATAAAGGGTTATAAATAGAATCTTTGCTTCCGAACGCTTGTTTTTATAGTTTTATATGCTATAATTTAGCAAAAGAAGGGAGGGTGCGCATTATGAACAGTTCAACTGACCTCAATCAACGCCAACAAGATATTATGAATTTTATTCGCGAAAGAATAAACACCAAGGGCTATCCCCCTTCAGTTAGAGAGATAGGTGAAGCAGTTGGTTTAAAATCCAGCTCTACTGTTCACGCCCATTTGGTTAAACTTGAAGAGAAGGGTTTATTAAAAAAGGATCCCACCAAACCCAGAACTTTAATGCCGGTAAATATGGGGAATTCACCCAACCCGGATTTTTCAACCATCAGCCTGCCAGTTGTAGGCAATGTGGCCGCCGGAACCCCAATTCTGGCTACTGAAAATATTGAATCATATTTCCCGGTGCCAATAGATTTTGCGGGCAGCGGCAATCATTTTATACTGCATGTCAAGGGCGATAGTATGATCGAAGCCGGTATTTTAAATGGAGATTATCTTATTGTGCGGGAGCAAAAAAACGCCTCCAATGGAGAAATAATTGTAGCCCTGCTGGAAGATGAAGCCACCGTAAAAAGGTATTATAAACGAGACCACTATATTGAGCTTAGGCCGGAAAACAGCTCAATGCAGCCTATCATTTCTTCAGAGGTTACTGTTATCGGCAAAGTAACGGGGCTCTTGCGACACATGTAATCTTTTATTACCGACTAAAAGCCGCCGTCAAGAATCAAAACTTCTTAACGGCGGCTTTCTGTACTGTTGCTGCCCAAAACTTCTTAGAATTTCTCAAAATATTCGTCAATTTCCCATTGATGAACCCTGGTGCTGAACTTTTCCCATTCTTTGATTTTTGCCAGAACAAAACGCGAATATATGTGGGTTCCCAGGGCTTCCTGGATTATATCATCCTGCTGCAATTCCTTGATTGCTTCATATAGATTTTCGGGCAGGGATAATATGCCGTACTCATTGCGACTGGCTAAATCCATTTCATAAATATTTTTTTCCACCGGCGCGGGAGGTGTTAACTGTTTGCTAATCCCATCCAGGCCTGCTTTCAAAATCACCGCCAGCCCGAGGTAAGGATTACAGGTAGGATCCGGGCTGCGTACTTCTATTCTGGTCCCAATTCCCCTCCGGGCAGGGATTCTAATAAGAGGGCTCCTATTACGATAAGACCAGGCGATATATACCGGTGCTTCATAGCCAGGCACCAAACGCTTATACGAATTTACTGTAGGGCTGGTTATAGCGGTTATGGCCCGGGCATGCTTTAAGACTCCGGCTATAAAATAACGGCAAAGATCGCTAAGTCCATCTTCCTTACTGGCATCGTAAAATATGTTTTCCCCATCCTTAAATAACGAAATATGCATATGCATTCCCGAGCCGGCAATACCAACAATTGGTTTAGGCATAAATGTTGCGTGCAAGCCATGCATTTGAGCCACTGTTCTGACTACAATTCTGAAGGTCATAATATTATCAGCGGTTTTAAGAGCGTCTGTGTATTTAAAATCAATCTCATGCTGGCCAGGGGCTGTCTCATGGTGAGCAGCCTCAACCTCAAAGCCCATATTTTGCAGGGTTTCAACCATTTCCCGCCTGGCGTCTTCACCCCGGTCTACGGGGGGCATATCAAAATAACCGGCTTTATCGTGAGTCACAAGACTGGGTCGGCCTTTATCGTCCAAAGGAAACATAAAGAACTCCGGTTCCGGACCAACTTTCATGCTATATCCCATATCATTCGCTTCCCGCAGGACCTTATCAAGGGCATAACGGGGGCAGCCTATAAAGGGTTTTCCATCAGAACCATATATATCGCAAATAAATCGTATAGTTTTGCCGGCTGAAACCGGGCTGGTCCAGGGCAGCACTAAAAACGTATTTATATCTGGAATCAGATACATATCTGATTCTTCAATGCGAACAAATCCTTCTATCGATGAGCCATCAAACATTAATTCTCCATCTAAAGCCTTGTCCAATTGTTCAACAGGTATAGAAATACTCTTCATTACGCCTACAATATCGGTGAATTGGAGTCTAATAAACTTTACGTTTTCCTCGGCAACTATTCTGAAGATATCTTCTCTATTCATTAAAATCCCTCCTATTAAAAATTAGCTTAATTGATGATTATGTTGAACTCAGGAATACCCAAAATGACTGCAGATTTTCTAATTGAAGCCAACATCAAAAGATAATAATTAAAAACGATATAAAAATCGCTGCCGATAGCACGAGTTTAAAGGCAACCCCTGTAAAAAGGCCTATTACCGCTCCCAGCCCTGAGCGCAAGGCTTTATTCCAATCGTTCCCTTCCAGAAACTCGCCCAGGATCGCCCCTACCCAGGGACCAATCAGGAGGCCCAACGGCGGAAAAAGAAACAATCCTATAAAACTGCCTAATACTGCACCAATTAATCCCTTTTTACTTGATCCGAAATACTTAGCTCCCAGATAAGTAGACAAATAATCAACAAACAATGACAGAACCGTAATCGCCGCAATAATTACCAGATATCTGGCGGTAACATTTTGAAACCCTTCGTGCCAGCCATAAGCTGCAATAGCAATAAATATCAGCGGTATTCCTGGCAGCATCGGTACAAAAGTTCCAGCAATCCCAAGGAGTATTGCTGCCAAAGTAAATATGACTACCCAAATATCCATGAAACCATTCTCCTTTCAATAATTATACCGTCAAGAAATTTGTTTATTTTTAATTAGTTGTATCTCTTAGGTTTAGATGCCTTCCAATAGTTTTTGGGTCACGTAACGGCAGTGTTCATAACTCAGCCCGCCCTGGAAATATACCGCATATGGCTCTCTTAATGGAGCATCACAGGACAATTCAATAGATGAACCCTGTATGAAGGTACCGGCAGCCATTACAACTTGATCATTATAGCCGGGCACCTGTCCATATTCCAGTGTAACATCGCTGTCTACCGGAGAGTTGCTCTGGACTATCTGGCAGAATTGAATAACCTCTGCCGCGTTTTTCATCTTTATAGCCTGTACAATATCGCCGCGTAAGTCTTCCCAGCGAGGATAAACCTCGTAGCCGCGTTTTTCAAAAACATAAGCCAGCAGCGCGGCTCCTTTCATAGCCTGCAAAACGATATGAGGTGCTATAAAAAGCCCTTGATAAAGTAAACGATTATTGATAAGACTGGCTCCCAATTCTTTACCTAGACCGGGAGCAGTAATATGGTACGCTACTGCCTGCACCAGTTCTTTGCTGCCAGCAATATATCCTCCTGACGGAGCCAGGCCCCCACCCGGATTCTTTATCAGCGAACCGGCAATAAGGTCGGCTCCCACCTGGGATGGTTCACGCATATCAGTAAACTCGCCATAGCAATTATCAACAAAAGTTATCGTTGCCGGATTGACATTGTGAACCGTTGTAATTATTTTTTCCAGATCTTCAATCTTAAGAGATGGACGTAAATTATAACCACGGGACCTCTGTAAAAGCACCAATTTGGTATCATTACTGACACCAGCTTCTATAGCGGATAAATCAGGCCTGCCATCAACAGTTAACGGCACTTCTTTATATCTGATACCTCTTTCTATGAGTGTGCCCTTATCGGGTCTATTCTTGCCAATAACCCTGCACAAAGTATCATAAGGACTTCCCAGCAGAGAAATCATTTCCTCACCAGGCTGCAAAAGAGCCATAAGGCAGGCTGAAATAGCATGTGTACCCGACACAATTTGGGAACGAACCATAGCATCTTCGGCTCCCAGCACCTCAGCATAAATGGTCTCCAATTCATCCCGGCCTATATCTCCGTAACCATAACCGGTAGAGGAACTAAAATTTATATCTCTTACTTTATTGGTCTGAAAAGCTTTGAGTATCTTTACCTGATTATAATAAGCTGCTTCTTCAAATAAAGAAAAAACGCCACGCAAAGACTCCTCCGCCTGACGTATTAATCGCATCGAATCCAAATAAATTACACCACTTTCCTGCTATGATTTTGAGCCTCTGTTTATTCGCCCGTTTTTATCATAAATGATCGCAAAAGATTGATTGCAGCCACCGCAAATCAAGTGCTTAAACTCCAGCACTTCAGGAGGGTTGGGGGTCAAATTTATATTTCCGGGCATACCTTCAGAGTTTATTTGATAGGTTCTTGCTTTTAGATATGCCTCCTGATATAGCAATTGAATGTCACAATCCGGACATTTGGGTTTATGATAATCCTTGGCCAACAGGTTCATTAAACCTCCCATATTAAAACGCTTATCTTTGATATTATAATATAGAAATACGTTTCTTAAAATAGTACTGCAATAATTCTCATGGCAAATCAGCTTCCTCGATTATCATCAAATCCCGGCGGGTTAGATATTCTCTATCCACAATTCTCAAGGCCTGCAGTCTGATAGATTTTTCCACCATATTACGCACATATCTGGCATTGCCACTATGCGGATGGCGGCTTTTAGCAAACTCCTCCAGTTTGCTTTTAAGTCTCCAGCGGCATTTATTGCTTAGTTCATAATCTCTTTCCTTATACATCTGTAGAGCAATGTGAAATAGTTCTTCCCGGTCATAATCAGCAAAATCGATCTGCACCGGAAATCTGGATCTCAGCCCTGGATTCGAATTAAGGAATTCGTCCATTTCACGGCAGTAACCGGCTAGTATAATAATTATATTATCACGATTATCTTCCATACTTTTTACCAGAGTGGCAACAGCCTCTTTCCCGAAGTCCTTTTCTCCTCCTTGGGCCAAGGTATAGGCCTCATCTACAAAAAGTATCCCTCCCGGGGATTTCTTAATGAATTCCTTCGTCTTTTGCGCCGTATGACCAATATACTCTCCTACCAGATCGGCTCTTTCAGCTTCTACCAGATGACCTTTGGTTAAAATCCCAATATCATGGAAAATTTTGCCCAATATCCGGGCAACGGTAGTTTTGCCGGTTCCGGGGTTGCCTTTAAAAACTGCATGCAGAGCGGTAGGACAAACCTTCAACTGTTTATGGGATCTCTGTTTTTGTATTAAGGAAAAAGCCGTTACTTCAGCGATGTTCCTTTTTACCTGTTTCAGGCCGATCAGTTGTTCCAATTCATTAAATGCGTCCGTGCGGGTAAATGAAAGCGGAGCTACTTCGGATTCAACAGCGATCCCCTGGCTGTTACTGTCAGCCGTTTTAAATTTCATGGATATTTCCATTCATACCACCACTTCTAATCAAATCTAGTTTAGTATATGAAAAATAGCTCAAAGTGGTGACATTGACTTTTTTATTGGTCGCCTATGGTCTGATAGGCCTCATCCAGCACGATCACCAGTTCAAAGGGAAATTTAAAGTCTAATTTTCTGGCTACCTCAGCATTAATAGTTATTTTCGGGGCACTCTGGAAAGATTGCTTCAATTCACGTGGCTTAGCTCCTAACAGACATTTACTAATGTTATCAGCACCAAATCGTCCTATGTTTGTTTCATCCATCACCGAAACAGTTAGCAAGGCTCCATTTTTCACTTCAATATTACCTAGCTGTGAAAATACAGGTATCTTATGCTCATAGAAGGGTTGAAACAGCTCAGGCAGTCTGTTACTTTCTAATGAGGCAATAGTTACATAAACAGCATCAACTTGTTGTGCTAATTGATTATAAGCCTCCTGTACCTTCTGATAATACTCAGGATATTCCTGGGGACTGCGTGGTTCCCTAACATAGTACTTGACGATTTCAAATCCTTTTTCTTGCGCCAGGTTCTCCACCTCATTAACCGCTGAATAGACCCTGGCATTATCAGAATCTTCATATACCATGCCCAGTTTATTAAATTTTACAATATCATAAAAAGCCCTGGTCTGGCGCACAAAACGTTGCTCGTCCATGTGGGCCCATACATTATCTTGGCCAGAATTCTCCACTGAAGCAATGATTCCTGACCGAACCGCATTAGAGGCAGCAAAAACAAAGACATTGGTATCATGCTGGAAACCGCTCAATAAAATACCTGCTTGCGCCCCCATGGTCAGCATAATATCAATATCCTTTTGTGTATTTAACCTATTAATAATGCTAGCCGGGTCAAAATCTGGTTCGCGGAGATTATAAAAAGCATCATCCACAAAATCAATATAGGGACTAACTTGATGTGATGACAGCCATCTCCAGATTTTTGTACTATCACTGCTATTGGCTACCTGATCAAACCCTTCTAAATGATCAATCCAGCCTAATTCCTGTAACCCATAAACCACTGCTACCAGGGTTGTATTATAAGTAATAAATTGTTCGCTTTCACAATAGCCCAACCGCCACCTGCTGCCGTCAGGGTTCATAGTCGGCCCGTCAGTACCGCTGCCTACCGATTGTCCGGCACTGCTGACAAGGGAAAATGCCAATACAACTGTCATCAACAAAGCAAATATTACGAGCGCCTTT
>JAQVWS010000077.1 GCA_028709585.1 Syntrophomonas sp.
AATGTTGATGGCCTGAATGTATATTCTAAAAATTATGTTGACCAGGACAGAAACCAGGCTTTGCGGCAGAGCCAGTTTGATCCGGATATTAATGAATTTGGCAAGTTTACCGGGCTGGATATGAATGCCGAAGCGCGCAAAAAAGTCTACAATAAATGGAGATATGATTGGGGTTTTAGCCATAATATGATAATGAAAGCCGGCGAACTTATGTGTCAGAGGACTAAGAACGGCGGCCTGGAATATATTGACAGCGTTCTTAACAACTGGATGAGTAAGGAAGTAAGATCCTTAACTGATGCTGAAACGGAGATTGCCACGTTTAAGAAGCGTTCCCCCAACGGCAAAAAATCACAGTCATTGTCTAAAAATATTCCCGGAAAGCGCAGCGGCGAGGAATACGAATACTATGTTCCTCCTGAGATTATCGCCGAATTAAAAAGCAAGGTGTAATTAATGCCGGGATGCTCCCCGGCTTTTCTGATGGAGGGAATAGCTATGAATATGGAATCGACGGATTATAAAAACCAGCTTATTGACCTGGAAAGCGAACGCAGAGTGCTGTCAGCAATGCTGCATTCCGAGGAGGCATGCATTGAGGCCTATAATTCTTTACGGGCAATTGATTTTTATTCACCTCAGCACGTTACGATTTTTGAATTGACCAGTAGTTTATACGAACGGGAGATAAGGCCTACTTATGTTGAATTGATAAAAGAGGCGCATGGCCTGGGAATACTTACCAGCACCAGAGATATTGAAGATTTAAAATATATAGCTCAACATTATATTGATGACGGTAACATTAAATATTGGATTAAAAAGGTTCGGGATAAAAGCCGCTTACGGAAATTTGACAGTTTTCTGCGGAAAAGCAAACAGGTTTTAGAGGAAGATTTAGAGCAGGATATAGAACAGATTTTAATGACAGCTGAAGAAGAGCTGACTAATATGACGGCTCTGGAGATAGATGACCATGTTGATACACCGGCTGACATGGCCAGGTTGGGATATGAAGAGGTAGAACGCAGGTTTTTAAGATATAAAGAGATAAAGGAGCTCCATCAGGGTGTTATCCCCTTGGATGGGCTTCCCACCGGGTTTTATAATCTGAATAAGGTAACCCTGGGATATAAACCGGGTGATTTAATAATACTGGGCGCACAGACCGGACACGGCAAGACCTCATTTGCGTTGCATACCGCTAATGCTGTTGCCATAAGAAACAAGACTAATCTTTTATATCTTAATACCGAGATGAGTCGTTCTCAGATTGCTTTACGCTGGGGCTCAATTCTGTCAGGCATTGAACACGAGAGGGTCCGCAGCGGGGAGATTAACGAGTCCGAATTGTCACGCATATTGCATGGCTATTCGCAGCTTCAGGATAGCGGGTTCTATTCTTATCCCTGTCCCAATCTGACCCCGGAAAAGACGATTTCCATAGCTCGCAAGTTCAAGGCCCAGAAGCAAATTGACATGATGATTATAGATTACGTTGGACGAATGGATAAGCAGGATCCCCGGTTGCAAGAATGGCAAGTGCTGGAACAGATTGTGAAAACCCAGAAGATGTTGGCTCAAAACCTGCAGATCGTGGTAATGTGCTTGGTGCAGTTAAATCCGGATGGCTCCCTGCAAGGTGCCAAAAGGATGAAGAACGAATGCGATCTCATGTTGAAGCTAAGTCCCATTCCCAAAGAAGAAATAGAAGAAAGTGAAGAACTTAAAAAGTTTGATATAATGCCGAACTATGCCATATTTATTGATAAGAACCGCGATGGTCAGAGTGGCATTCGCATCCCTATTTTTTTCGATCTGCAAAAGCAAATTTTAAAGGACGTAAAAAGGGTAACTATATAATGGCAGCCGATGTGAGATTAAAAAGCATATATGATACATTGTGCAGTGTAATCTCTAATCTGCATTTACAGATGGGCATTCTTAGCCATGAAGAGATGTATGGCCTGCTGTCATTGCTTGATTATACATTTATGAAAAAAAAGGATCCTGCTTTTATGGATTTGTTAAGGGAGTGGCAGGCCAGTAAGACGGAACCTGAAATATATGAGATTATAAAAGCAACCTTACTGGGTATCGACTTTAATAAAACTGAATCCGTTGATAAAAATATGGAGATTATTCGTAGCCTGTTAAGGTATAATAATAATTTAAGGGATGACTAACCACTATTAAATTGCTTTATTGAGTATTTTATGGTATTGGGAAAAAGATAGCTATAAAGGAGTGTTAACAGATGGAGGATTTTGTTAAAGAACAAGCCAGACCCGAGATATTTACTTTAAAACCTTATATTGCCGGCAAACCTATCGAAGAGGTTAAAAGGGAATTGGGAATTGATGATATTATTAAACTGGCTTCTAATGAGAACCCATTAGGAGCCTCACCCCAAGCCATACAAGCAGTAAAAAATTCTGTCCACCAGATGCATCTGTACCCGGACAGTAACTGTTATTATTTAAAAGAGAGATTGGCTTCAATTTATGATGTGGATATAACCAGCATCATTGTGGGCAATGGCTCCGATGAACTCTTAAAATTGCTGGCGGAAACCTTCTTGAATCGCGGAGATGAGATTATATATGCCAAACCTTCTTTCTCCGAATATGAATTTGTTGCCAGAATAATGGGCGCGGAATGTGTTGAAATCCCTCTGCGTAATTTTATCTATGACTTGGATGCAATACTGAATTCCATAACCGATAAAACTAAAATGATTATAATCTGCAATCCCAATAATCCTACCGGAACCATGGTGAACGCTTCCCAATTGGACAGCTTTATGGCCAAGGTACCGGATAAAGTACTGGTGGTCTTTGATGAAGCATACTGTGAATTTGCTGAAAGTAAGGATTACATTAGCGGCCTCAAATATATTAAAGCAGGGCGTAATGCGGTAGTCTTAAGAACCTTTTCCAAGATCTATGGACTGGCTTCATTGCGGGTTGGTTACGGTATAACCAAACCGGCAATTGCACAGGCAGTAGAAAAAGTAACCGAGCCCTTTAATGTTAATTCACTGGCTCAGGTGGCTGCCTTAGCTGCCTTAGATGACCGGGAGCATTACCAAAATACCTGGGAGGGTAATTCCCGGGGCAAGAAATATCTATACAGTGAGTTTGAAAAAATGGGCCTTAACTATGTGCCCACTGAGGCCAGTTTCATATTTGTTGATACGGCTCGGGATTGCCAGGAGGTATTCCAATCTCTTCTGCAACTGGGTATAATAATTCGCAGTGGCAGCCCCTTTGGCTATCCCACTTTTATCAGGGTTACAGTAGGAACGCAGGCAGAAAATAAACGCTTTATCTGGGGTCTGCAAAAGGTCCTGGCGCTTTAGGCATATCGGGCATGATTATTGCAAAAAGCCACTATCAGGATAATTCAGGTTGCTCAATACTGGTAAAAGCTCTGCATGACCTATTAAACAACCTGGAGACTGAACCACTATTTGTCTGCATAGGTTCAGATCATCATCTGCTGGATTGTTTTGGGCCGTTAACCGGCTCAATGCTGGCTGATTCTGTGCCTGAGCTGACGGTGCTGGGGACATTAGACCGTCCCTTGCATGCCCAGAATCTGATAAGAGAATTAAAAGAGATTAAGAAGCTTTATATTGGCAAAACCGAAATTGCAATTGATGCATCGGTAGGCAATGCAGACGAAATTGGATTAATTCAGCTGCATAAAGGCAGTTTATTGCCCGGTAAGGCATTTGCCAAAAACCTGCCTCCGGTAGGTGAGTTTTCTATAACCGGAGTAGTAGATGTGCGGCTCAGTCCCCAAGCAGTAAGAACCGATAAGCGACCGGGATTGGGACATGTTTATTACATGGCCAGCTTATTAAGCACAGCCATTTGTGACTGGTACCGCAGTAAATAATAATTTTATTCAGGTCCATAGATAGGAGGATTTTCATGAAAAAATTAATGATAGGCAACGCGGCAATTGCCCGGGGAGCATATGAGGCCGGGGCAACAGTAGCCACTGCTTATCCGGGTACTCCCAGTACGGAAATCGTAGATAGCTTTTCTCAGTATGAAGGAGTATATGCTGAATGGTCACCCAATGAGAAAGTGGCCCTGGAGGTAGGGGCAGGTGCTTCCATCGCGGGCGCCAGAACCCTGGTAGCCATGAAACATGTAGGGGTTAACGTAGCCGCTGACCCGCTTTACTCATTTTCCTATACAGGTGTTAATGGGGGTCTGGTCCTGGTATCGGCTGATGATCCGGGACTTCACTCTTCTCAGAACGAACAGGATAATCGCGGCTATGGCCGATTTGCTAAAATGCCGGTTATTGAACCTTCCGACAGTCAGGAAGCCCTCGATTATACCAAACTAGCCTTTGATTTAAGCGAACAGTTCGATACCATGGTGATGCTGAGGATTACTATGCGCCTTGCCCATTCCCAAACCATGGTAAAAACCGGTCAAAAACGGGAGATTCCCCTTAAAGATTATAAAAAAAATGCCTCCAAATATGTGATGCTGCCCGGCTTTGCCAAAAGGCGTCATGCTGAAGTAGAAAAAAGTTTCGAGCAATTGCGCGAATATGCTGAAACAACCCCATTAAACCGAGTAGAAATGAACGATACCAGTATGGGAATCATAACCAGCGGTGTACCGTATCAATACGTTAAGGAAGCCTTTCCGGATGCATCCATTTTAAAACTCGGCCTGGTTAATCCGTTACCCAAGCAACTTATCAAGACATTTGCTGACCAGGTTGATAAATTGGTGGTGGTTGAAGAACTGGAGCCAGTCATCGAGGAACAGGTCAGATCATGGGGTATCGAAGTCATCGGTAAAGAGCAGTTTACTTTGCTGGGGGAATACAGTTCTGAATTCTTGTTGCAGCAGTTGAGTGGAATTCCTATGCCGCAAGGTTTTAATCTGGACCAAGAAATACCGGCTCGGCCACCGCTGCTATGTGCCGGATGCCCTCATCGCGGAGTATTTCATGTGTTGCGCAAAATGCGCCTGGTGGTGGCTGGTGACATTGGCTGCTACACCCTCGGAGCGATTGCTCCATTGGAAGGAATGGATAGCTGCATCTGCATGGGAGCCAGCATCGGAACGGCTATGGGCATGGAAAAAGCCCGCGGGCCTGAATTTGCCGCCAAAACTGTGGCTGTGATTGGAGATTCAACTTTTGTCCATTCCGGCATAACCGGGCTAATAGATGTGGTTTACAATGGTGGAACTTCTACGATATTGATTCTGGACAATGATACCACGGCCATGACCGGTCATCAAGACCATCCGGGCACCGGGGTAACAATCACCAAACAACCAACCAACAAACTCGATATCGAAGCGCTGGTTCGGGCTATTGGCGTGAAAAATCTGCGGGTGGTTGATCCGCTGCAGATCAACGAACTGGAAAAGGTATTGAAAGAAGAATTGGCGAGGCGTGAACCTTCAGTTATCATCTGTGCGCGCCCCTGTGTACTGCTTCCCGGTACATCCAAACCAGATCATAAAATTTATGTTGATAATGAGCTTTGCAACGGCTGCAAATCCTGTATCCGCATCGGATGCACAGGCGTGACTTTCCTGGAGGAAGAAAAGAAAGCCCAAATCAATGGCGGATGCATAGCCTGCGGTCTATGTGAGCAGGTATGTAAATTTGATGCGATTAAGCGGACGGAGGTGTAAGCAGATGCAAGACAAAGTGACCAATATTTTTATTGTAGGCGTCGGCGGACAGGGGACCTTGCTTACCAGTCGTATCATTGCCCAGGTGGCTGTACAGATGGATTTTGACGTAAAAGTATCAGAAATCCACGGAATGGCGCAACGGGGCGGAAGCGTTGTTTCCCAGGTGCGCTATGGCAAGAAAGTCTATTCTCCCATTATAAAAAAAGGGGATGCCGATATCATCCTGGCTTTTGAAAAGATTGAAGCCGCCCGTTGGCTGGATTATTTAAAACCGGATGGCATGGTAATCATCAACAATGAGCGAGTCAATCCACTGCCAGTGATGAGCGGCAAAGAAAAATATCCGGATACCATTCATGAGAAAATTGCCGGATTACTACCCAAGACAGTAATAATTGATGCAACTGCCATTGCTTCTCAATGTGGTAATGTCCGGGCAGCCAATGTGGTACTGGTAGGAATTCTTACTGCAGCCATAGGTATTCCGGCAGAAGAAGTAGAAAAAGCAATTACCGCAATTGTTCCTGCCCAAGCCCTGCAGGTAAACCTTGCTGCATTCCGCGAGGGCCTGGCAGCCGGGGCATAAAGGAAATAAAGCACAGTTTATTAATCAAAGTGTTATAAATATGTTGGATTAATATTATTTTCATGAAATATATGGTGGTGAAGTAGCATTAGACATAGCATTAGATATAAGACATTCGCAGAAGCATTGGGAAAAAGTGATATTTCTAGACGTTGGGGACAAAGATATTGTGCTCGGGATATGAAGCATGGGGCAGTCAAGTTTGGCAAGGCAGAGAGCATTGGGACGAAGGCTCAGGATAAAAGATGCAGGATGCATCCAGCCAGCCAAGATCATATTCTACGATCCCTGGAAAATATCACCGGCGAAGAAAAGATACTGGCCAAGATTATAGAGGGTTTCCCTTATCCCATTCAGATATCCAATCCGGATGGAACTGTAGTTTTGATCAACCAATCATTTTTAAAGGTTTTTCGCATAGTTGATAAAATGGAATTCATCGGCAAATACAACATGTTACAAGACCCTTTTATGGAAGCCTTAGGGATTAAAGAAAGAGTTCAAAAGGCCTTTAGCGGAGAAACTGTACGTTTATATGATATAAAGGTGCCTATACAAGACATTATTAATGAATATGGCAGCGATGAGATATGTTTTGACAGTATGTTCCAAAATATAATTACATTCCCAATTTACGATGATCAGGCGCAATTATCATGTGTTGTGTCTGTATTTATTATTTCTAAGCGATTTTGTGGTAAGGAAGAAATTATTAAAGCCAAAGAATACATAGAAGAACATTGGCGTGAAGAATTTGATGCTGATGCAGTGGCCAAAGCTTCAGGATTTAGCAAAACACACTTTGTCAGACTTTTCAAGTCCTATACGGGAATTACACCCCTACGTTATCATCGCGATATAAAAATAAATATGCTCAAAGAAAAATTATTGGATAAAAACTTTTCAATTGCTCAGGCTTTTACCTTGTGCGGGCTGGACTATAGCGGCCATTACGCTAAAGCATTTAAAGCCCGGGTAGGCTTAACTCCATCAGAATACAGAAATAATTACAGTTAAAGACAATATTACTAAAAAACAGGCTTTTAAGAATTCTTGAAAGCCTGTTTTTATGAGGAATTGGAGATCGGCCAATAAATTAATGGCGGCCTCCAACCCGATAGAAAAGAATTATTAACTTAATATGGTCATTTATTATCTATCTTTAGCAGGCTTACCTGAGTAAAATAAATTAAATATTGAAGAAAGATGGGACTTTTTTCATAGAAATATTTACAATTACAGGGAGGATTTGCCATGTTGAAAAAATTATTAGTTCTCACTATTACCCTTTCTCTACTATTGTCCGGTTCGATTTTTGCTTTAGCAGAAACCACCTTACCCACATCTATCGATAAACCTCAGAACCTTTCAATAAGAAGCAATGGAGATTCAGAATTTAGAATTAGATGGACCAATCCGGCCAGCGTACTGAAAATTAACGAGGACATTATCAGTCAAGGCCATTCGTTGTATTATGCAATTGATTGGAAGAAAAATGACGGCAATTGGAATATTGGAGACATTACACATGATAGCCCCAACTATATTGATGAAATACATGGTTACTTTTTTGGATTCCTGGATAATATTCAGCAGGACGAGAACGGAGCATCAGAAAGCTTTCTAGTTACATGGCATTTAGACCCTACGGTTATTGACACCAGTTCCACCTTTGATTTAGCCAATAATACATACTACTTCAGAATGAGATATGTCCTGGAACCTTATGAAGAAGAGCTGGAAGATATAATATCTCCATATTCAGAAACGGTAGTTATTGGTAAAAGTGTTGCAGATAATAAGCTTACCAAACTGGATGCACCAATGAACTTAAAGTTGGAAGTTAAAAAAGATTCCAATAGTAAACCCTATTTTCAACTAAACTGGACAATACCGGATTCCATATTAACAGTAAACAAACAATTACCTGTGTATCATATAATTGATTTCAAAGTAGGGGATGGAAAGTGGCTATCTGAAACCACTAAATGGGATGGAATGCCAAAAGCCCCGAGCGGCCTTTTGACGTCTAACGACAAGTTTGACGCAGTAGAAGAAGGTTTAGCCGATAATATTGTTATTGAAGAAAATATCTACCATTTCAGGGTTGCCTACGTATGTGAACAGCAATCCGGTGATCCGGTTATTTCTGCTTATTCCAATATAGCTACTACGAAAATGGAGGCTTACTCTAATGCTTCTGAATGGGCCAAATCGGAACTGGATGATGCCAATATAAAGGGTCTTATTCCTGACTCCTTAATCGGAGCGGATATGACAAAGCCCATAACCAGAGAGGAATTTGCAGAGCTTGTGGTCAAGCTTTATGAGGTAACAGAAGGCACAAAAGCACAGGCCGCATCACCAAATCCTTTTTCAGATACGACCAATCCACAAATATTAAAAGGCTTCAAGCTGGGAGTTACTATGGGTACCTCAGCCACCACCTTTGCTCCTAAAGAGCTAACCAACCGTGAACAGGTTGCTGCCATGCTCAGCCGTGCCATCAGGTTAATGGCGCCCGGGGAAGATTTTTCTACAGCCGGAGCACCAATTTTTACAGATCAGAAAGACATCTCATCCTGGGCCTTGGAACATGTAAAATACATGAGCAAACTTGGGATCATTAAAGGTGCCGAGGGGAAATTTATGCCTAAAGCCACTACAACGGTTGAAATTGCCCAAAATTATGCGACTACAACCAGAGAACAAGCCGTTGCAATGAGCGTGAGAACCTTCAACATTTTCGACAAATAAGAAATATGTAGGAGAGGGTATAACATATGAAATTGAAATTTTGGCTGCGAGACCTATGCCGGGTTAGCAAAGTTAACATTTAAAGACAAAAAGGAAGTAAGAGGAAGGCCCTTTTACTTCCTTTTGAACATCCTAAACTAATACATACGGGTCTATACCGGTATTTCGGGGAGCGTTATGCTGGAAAATTTTTGGCAAAGCATAAAGTATATTGAGGAAATAGTGGGTGAAAGCAAAACATTTTACATACCGAATGATAATGCAAACAATTATGAATAATCTAGGAAGCAATGAAATTTATTAGAATGGTGGGGAGAATAGTGAGCAAAAAATCCCTGACAATGCTTTTGGCATTGTTGCTTGGCCTGGTACTATGTCAACCTGCGATAGCAGCAGAAGGATTTAAAGACATAAACGGACACTGGGCACAAGTATATATTGAAAAATGGGGAGCGGAAGACTTAATTGTCGGATATCCTGATGGACAAGTGAAGCCTGATGAACCAATTACCAGATCCGAATTTGTGGCATTGGTGAATCGGGCCTTTGATATAGAGGACAGCGATATCCAATCGCGCTTCTCGGATGTAAACCCATCTGATTGGTTTTACGGTCAAGTCATGGCCGGCAAAGAGGAGGGTTACATTGCCGGTTATCCAGATGGTACGTTCAAACCAAATCACACCATAAGCCGTCAAGAAACAGCGGTTATGATCACGGAACTTTTGAACCTGACTGCTGAGGGACAGACCGCCCTTCAGTTCTACACCGATTACCTGAGCACGGATCAATGGGCTCAACCGGGTATTAATGCGGTAACAACCCATGGTATAATGAGCGGATTCCCCGATAATACCTTTAGGGCTCGAAATAACATTACCAGAGCCGAAGCGGTTGTTGCACTGGATAAATCATTAACCTATCAGAAAAAAAGTGTATTAGTCTTCAAAGGTATTGTCGAACTGGATAACCAGCCGGTAAAAGGTGCCACTGTCAAGTTATTTGCAGGGGATTCCCATGAACCTTTAAAAGACACAGTCACTGACGAGAATGGCTCTTTTAGCTTTGCAGTTTCCAATGGAATCTATCACATTACTGCCTTGCTGAATAAGAACGTGGGCTACACCAGCCAAATAACCGTAAATGATGACAGTATTCCCAAAGATCTAGAAGTAGTATTGAGTCCGGGGGCCAGAGTCAGCGGTACACTCATGGATAGCAGTGGTAACCCGCTGGCTAATTTCCCAATATATTTTACCGCTAACCCTACCTTTGATGGAAAGAGTGATAATAACGGAAAATTCTCGATCGTCTTACCAATGGTAGGGAACGACGGACAAGTGCTTACCTATTCGGGATACCTATTTTATCAAGGGGTACGGCAAGTGTTTGCTTCTAATCAGCAATATTCTGGTGATACAGATCTGGGACAATTGCATACGACTATTCCCGGAGAAACATATTCAAACGGAGGCGGAGCCGGAGGCAATAATCAACCCGCTGACACTACAGCACCTATCTGGTCGCAGGGTTACCCCAAAACCGCTGATATTAGCATGAATAGAATAAACCTTTTGCTTCAGGCTAATGAAAACGGAACCTGCTATTACGTTATAATGCCTGATGGCGCAGTGGTTCCAGGTGCCGCAGAGGTTAAGATGGGCACAGGCAGTGGAGGTATCCCTGCTATTAAGAGTGGTCAGGTTAATCTACAGGGCAATAACGTAGTAAGCGTTGCTATCGGAGGATTACAAGCAAGCACTGACTACGAAATTTATGTGGTAGCAGAAGACAGCATGCAAAACTTTCAAACAGACCCTGTAAACTTGAAAATTACTACCGCTGCCGAATCTGGTGACACTATAG
>JAQVWS010000078.1 GCA_028709585.1 Syntrophomonas sp.
TAGTTGATAGAGGTTTTTTGGAAACATCCAAGCGGGGCAGATTTAACTATTATAAGCCTTTAGTTGATGAGAGCGAATATTTAAAGAAAGAAAGCAAATCTTTTTTAGAAAAAATGCATAAGAGCTCTTTGAAGAGCCTAGTAGCGGCATTATATGACGGAGATGCCATCAGTAAATCAGATTTGGAAGAGTTAAGGAAATACGTGGAAGAGGTTTCAAAATGATTAGTTGGTTTCCAGGAACAGGGTGACCGTGCATCAGATTCAGCAGATTCTGGTGCAGATGATAGACCAAACATCTCGAACTCGGAAAATAGTCAGCAATACCATGCTGTCCCGGCGGCAGATAAACCGCTAAATAAAGTTAATAGAGCGGAAGTGGTAGTTGTTGATATAAATCAATTAGAAGAAGCATTAGAGGGAGATGAACCGGTTGGCGATTCGGAAAGGTAGGGAATTATGTCTGGTAGAATAATAAAGGCCTTTTTAGTACTCATATTTGTGTGCGGGCTGATGTTAACCGGGAAAGGCTCCGGCTATTTTTTATGGAATGATGCCCAACCGCCAGAGGCGGCAGCCGACTCGCGCTTATATTATGTGGAGGAACTTAATGCTGCTCAGAATAAATTTATCAATCTAGTAGATGGCTACAGCATTTCCTTACCTAAGGAAATGAAGATAATTGATTTTATTCCTGGGATAAGTGCGGTATTGGAGGAGGAGCACAGAAGGGTGGAGATATACAAACAATCTACTCTTAACGGTGTTTCCGGTAATGCCTATATAAATTATTCCAATCGTTTCTTAAATAACCAGACCGATCATATGCAAGTCAGCAGTGAGTTTTTAACCTGGAAAGGCATGAGACTCAACGTGGCCCAGTGGTCAAGGGAAAAATTGTTAAAGGTGAAAAATGATAAGAATCATTATGCCTGTGTAGACATTATGACCCGTGATGCGGTATATACCTTTTTCATTAAATCCGACCTGCCAATTAAAGATAGTAGCGGATATATGGATTTAATCAATAATTTTTCTGCTTTTGCCCCTATGTCACAAGCAATTATAGAAAAGTATGAACTTAGTCCCCAAAAGAATTGGAACTCTGAAACTGCCGATTTTTTTGCCAGGTATTTTGCTGCAGACAGTAAATTAACCTGGGGAATATTCGAACCGTCAGCACCGCAGGAAATGAAAAACCTGCAGGAGCTGGAACAGAAAATGGAATATGATTTCCCCTTCATATTGCTGTACACAAAGGTAAAAGAATCATATGATTCTAATTATGTAGGAGAGTCTTTGCAGAGAGCATATGAGAATGGCAAGACAGTGGAACTGACCCTGCAGACTACTCCAACCGACGCTGACAGCCATAATATGGTCTATGACATTCTGAATGGCAGATATGACGATTTCTTACGGGCTTATGCCCAGGATGTAGCTGATTTTGATCATCCCGTATTGTTTCGCCCTTTTAATGAGATGAACGGGGACTGGTGCGTTTATTCAGCTTATTATACCTCCAGAGATACGTACCTCTTTAGGGAACTCTATAAATATATATATTCCATTTTTGAGGATGCCGGGGCAGATAATGTAATCTGGGTTTGGAATCCCAACGAGAAGTCTTTCCCCGATTTCAAGTGGAATAATGAGATTATGTATTATCCGGGGAGTCAGTACGTTGATGTGGTGGGTCTCACCGGCTACAATACCGGCACCTATTATAACGGCGAGAAATGGCGCAGTTTCACTGACATCTATCTACCTCTGTATCAAAAGTCATTTTTATATAACAAGCCTATGATGATTACCGAGTTTGCATGCAGCAGCATAGGCTCAAGCAAAGAACAGTGGGTTGAAGATATGTTTAATAACATTGGTTTTTATCCCCATATTAAAATTGCCATCTGGTGGGACGGCTGTGATTTTGATGCCAGCGGCAACATTGCCCGTCCGTATTTTATAGATGAAACCAGTGAACTTATAGATATTTTCAGGGAAAACCTGCGCCAATATAAGTGATAACAGATAATATTACAGGAGATGAACTCGATGGACAAAAGATGTGTGGCTTTGTTAATGGCCATAATAATGCTGATTTGCCTAATGCCAGCCGGGACAGCTGCGGCTGCATCACCTAACGTACAGGTGACGTTACCAGGTTTTAAGGTAAATTTAAATGGAACAGCGATTGATAACAGCATGAGCCAGTACCCTTTAATCGTGTATAAGGACATAACCTATTTTCCGATGACTTATTATGATTGCAGGTTTCTGGGACTGGAAAGTTCCTGGCAAAGCAATACGGGTCTGGCCATATTTAAAACTGGGGTAAAATGGGACTACCACCAATATAAGAGCTCGACCAAGAACCATAATTATTATAGTGCCCAGGTGGCTTCATTTAAGGTCACAGTAAATGGAAAAGAAATTGATAACCGTTCTGAAGAATATCCGCTGCTGATCTTTAGGAATGTTACTTATTTTCCGCTGACCTGGAGATTTGCCGTTGATGAATTCGGATGGAAGTACTCATTTGACCAGAATAACGGTCTGGCTATCTATTCCGGCGGAGGGACAGCGGCAGGACAGATTACCCTCCCCATTGTAACCCGGGATAATGGAAGCAAGGGGGCCTTCACCATGGCTGGAGATTATTTTTATTATGAAGGGCAAAATGGCAAAATCTATCAGTCTCCGGTATCAGATCCAGCTGCCCTGAAGGAGGTCTACCAGCTGCCGAGCGAGTTTATGTGGATGGGGATCCCGGCCTCCCTGTACACCGACGAAGGTCGGGCAATTCTGAAATACCATACCGGCGGGGTTACCATGGGAACCGACCACTTGATCTGGTTGCGGGAGGATGGCACCGCCCAGGAACTTGACCACGGTTACTCGGCCTTCAAAATGTATGATGAGTATACAGTCCGGGTTGATCATTGGGCTCCGCCTATTGCTGACAACCTGCAGATAAAAAAGCCAGGCGAAACCGAATATACAAATGTAGGTGACCCGGAATGCTATTTTGGCCGCTTTTTTCTGGACTACGGGCAAGGTCTTTCCTCCCAACCCAGTCAGGATTTATACCTAATCGGTCATGATATATTTGTGCTGGGCTACTATAGGGATGAGAGCTTACCAAATACTACCGGTATCTATAGGGTTAATATCAATACCAATGAAACTGTCCGAGTATGTGATGAAGAGGCAGCGAATTTTAAAATAGTCAATGAGATGATATACTTTACCGATCGGGATCACCGCCTTTACCAGGTTCCGCTTAACGGAGGCGAGGCCCAATTGCTGGCTGACCAAGGGGTGGGTGTGTATGAAGCCCTGCAGGGAAAAGTATATTACTCATTATCAGACAGTAGGGGGCTTTTAACCGTTGGCAGCGATAATATAATTAATCCGGGCGGAAAGGTAAAAAGCCTGGAAGTTCAGAATGATTATCTGATCGCCATCTTCGCTAAAGAGAGCGAATCACCCTATAAAATGATGGTTATAAATAATGAGGGGAAAGTGCTGTATAAAACAATTGAAGATGTTCTATTAGTACGCATCGAAAACGGCAAGATAGTTTTTGTAAAAGATAATTAATAGCTGGTTAGTCGCTGTCCTAACCAGATCAGCCGCAATAGCCATAGTAGGAATACCCCTGACCTGAGTAAAGGGTTTTATCAGCACCGAAAAAATCTGCCGCCCTTAAGAATCAGCATAATTATAATAAAGCAAAAAAAGAGGCATTACTCATGTAAGTGAGTAATGCCTCTTAGATCCTACTTGCCGACTTAATTCTTAGTAATGGTTGGTTATTTTCCCTGCGAATATGTTATTCCACCTGAGGCTGATTTGCCTTCATTAAGGGCAAAACTTAATGTAATCGCGCTATTATTTTTGGTGGCAGCAAACATAACTGAATCAGAAGTATTTGAAGTCATACTGATAGTCCAACCATTTTTCTTCAGCTCTTCCTTGTAACTTTGTGCCGCATCTAGGCTGGTGTTTTCTATTACTACAAAAATCCCTTGGCCTTGATCCTCTGTGCTGCTTTCCAATACAGAAACAATTTTCCCATCCGAATAACGGGGTACATCAGAGGGCAATTGATCGGGCCATTCAGTATCGCCGGTCTTAAAGCTGCCGTCTTCAGTTTTTATTTCCATATTGCCTTTACTATCCACATCTACCTTGGCATTACCCCCGGAAGCCTGCTCTATTGTTTTTTCGATCGCTTTTTCCGAGGCCTTTTCAGCAACGCTGCTGCAGCCTGACATAAACAGGCTCATACTCAGGAGCGATATTAGCAGTAACAAGACCCAGCCCGTTTTTATTCTCATATTATTTTCCTCCAATTCCTAGTCCCGATTTGATTTGAATATTAACAACCTTTTACTCATTCGATCATAGCAATGAGTCTGTGGTCACCTCCTTGTGCCGTTAGTATCCTGTTGTTTTACCTGAGCCTTGGCGCTGACACGGTTATAGTCTTTTATTTACTGATAGAACGGTAATTAATAATTAGCTCAGCCCTGGAATTAACCTCTAATTTTCTATAAATACTGGTCATGTGGGTATTGGCGGTTGAATACTTTATTGCAAGCTGTTGGGCACATTCTTTTAGGGTAAATCCTTCTAATAACAATAGATAAACATCATATTCCCGGGGGGTTAATAATGTTAACCGATTTTGTCTGGAGGAAGTTTCAGTTTCGTTGCCCATATCATTTGGCGGGGATAAAGTAATTTTATTTTCACCCTTCAGCATTTGTTTTAACTTGGCATAGAGCTTTATAACTTCCTCCCCCTTCCATATGTTTATGTGTATATTTTCCCTTATAAGCCAGCAGTGTCTATTCATTAGTTCATATTAGACATAAATATAATGCCTCATTAGTTCTAATGAGGCATTATGTTAGAAGCGGAATTTTAGGGCATTTGGACAATCACTGTTATTTCTCAATGTAATCCTTAAAATGTATCAATAATTCTATCCGGCTGTTTATTTTTAATTTACGGTATAAAGAAGTACAGTAGGTATTGACTGTAGAGTAACTAATTGATAGTATAGCTGATATTTGACGCAAGGTGTACCCTTGTAAAAGCAGCTTGCAGACTTCGGTTTCCCGTTTGCTTAATTCATATTTTGCAAACAGGTTCGGATGGTTTTCTATATCCATCTTTCCCGAGTCCTCAGCCCAAGCATTTCCATAATGAGTTTGAGCCAATACCGGAGAGAGGATCAAGAATAATATTACAGTTGCTGCTGATATAATAGAGGCAAGAATAGATATTTCAAACGAGTTGATGCTGTCAATTAAGTTGCCTATTGCCACACCAGATATACCACCGCAGATTCCAATAAAAAGGATAGATAATCGCAGATAATGCATACTGTTATATTTTCTTCCAACCACACCCAGTATGTAGTAAACGTTGATCATTCCTATTGTGTTGCCAATGCCCAGCAAAATAGCAAAGACCGCGGCTAAGACCGGCATCTGAACGGCGAAAGCATTACATAAAAGGCCAATTGCCAGACTGCCAAAAGCTATGTTCCAGGCTAAATGAATACTTTTTTGGTTAGATATGTATATTGCATAATAGATTAGACAACCGGCTAATCCGCCCGCGTAATACCAGGTTAAAATCGGATCTGCGGCATTAGCTGCGGTAAGGTTCAGGATACCTTTGCCGGCACCTTTGCATATAAAAACAAAAACACAGCTAAAAAACAAGGTCCAATAGATTTTTAGATCTATTTCCGGGTTATTAATAATTACCTGGTCAGCAGGTATGTTTTTAAAGAACAAGATTGCGCTGAGAGCAATTACCAGGATAACAAAGGATACTATCAGGTGGGTATTACTATGCAAATAATGGTCGGAATTGTTGTTTATAAAAAGCAGCAGCAGATTAATCAAGATATTACTGCCGACCAAGGCATACAGTTTTTCGGTATTGTTCAGCGTGAAAACAAAAGGCATTAATATACTGGCGTTAACGCAGCCAAGAGATATTCCGATGACTACAGCCGCAGATAATTGAACATAGGCATTTGATGCCAGCAGGAACACAGCCATGCCTGCAATAATCAGTATAGATCCGGCTCGGGCTGTTTTTATAAACCATTCCTTTTTTATAATAAAGATAAAAAAAGCCGAAGATACCAAGTTGAGTGAGTGCAGCAAGTTCCGGAATTCAGTGCCAAAAATATTCTCAGTAAGCGGTGAAGCAGTCCACCAGGTTGCAAAAATAATTACCCAGGCATAATATACCAGCCAAATAAAAATATAGGGCAAATTCTGTTTTCGCATTCCTTTTATATTAAAAATATATTCACTAGATAACGGCTTTGAACTAATTTCATCCCGGGCTAATTTTAGTTTGAACATGAATCTGGAGATCTCCCTTGTCTCAGGCAGTTTTGCCGGCAATTAAATATTAATCTGCGATTTTATATCCTATTGGCAATAATAAATCATCCGCCCATGCCTGTTTTTCTTAAAAATTATTTACCACCTAATCAGCCGCGTCGGGGTCCCATTTAGTTTTAAAATACCTATATTACTGCTTAAAGATTCTCTTGATTATTCTACGGTTAAATCATTTTACTGTATATAGTAAATTACAAATAAGTACCTTTTTTATCCTTCCAACAGCCGCAATATTATTTTCTTTCTCCTGTAAGGTTCCCCTATAAATTGAGTATTGTAATTAAGAGTAGACAAGCTTTGCATATATCATATTTATTGAATACCAGCAGGAGGTTCTCTTATGAAAAAAAGATGGTTATTGGTTATCAGTGTACTGGTTCTTATCTGTGCTTTGGCGGCGGCAGCCTGGGCCAGCCAGCCTATTAAGATAGTGGTAAACGGCCAGGAGTTAAAGACCGATGTTGAACCGCAAGTGATCGGCAACCGCACCATGGCGCCGGTGCGTTGGATTGCTGAAGCGTTAGGGGCTGAGGTAGAATGGGATGCCCAGACTAACACCGTGTATATAAGCTCAAAAACACTGCCATCTGATAACCAGGCGGAAGATCCGGTTTTGTATAAAAATACCCAGTATAGTTTTAGCTTTAGCTTAAACGAAAGCTGGAAAGGCTATTCAGTAATAGCGGATAAATGGGAAAGTCTTGTCATTGATGCCAAAGATTATGCGCTGGTTGAGAGCGGCCCGCAGCTTTTCATTAGGCATCCGCTTTGGAAGGCTGAAAATCCGCGGCAGGATATTCCCATCATGGTGTTTACCCACACTCAATGGAACTCTTTGGGACAAGGAGATTTTCATATCGGAGCTGCACCGATGGACCCGAAAGAACTGGGGCGCAACAGTAAATACGTATTTGCCCTTCCGGCCCGTTATAATTATGCTTTCCCAGTCGGATATGAGGAAGTAGAAAAGATATTGGCTGGCAATCCGCTGCAATCGCTGGAAACTAATATTATTCAGCCGGAGACGGCCAAGGAAATTATTGCTGAAACCGCCGCCAGGGTTGTTAAAGCATTAAGCACCAGAGATGCCGCAGCTATTGCAGATTTTACCCATCCTGTGAAAGGGCTTAGATTTACACCTTACACATATGTTGCCCCGGAGAATGATTTAATCTTTAGTCAAGAGGATATAAAGAATATGTTCAATGACCCAAAGGTATATAAGTGGGGATATTATGACGGCATCGGGGAGGATATTAACTTAACTCCCAGCCAGTATTATGAAAAATTTGTATACGACCAGGACTATGTAAATGCCGAGCACATTGGATATAATGAAGTGCTGAGCATGGGGAATATGCTGGAGAATCAATTCCAGGTCTATGAGAATGCGATTGTGGCGGAATACTACTTTTCAGGCTTTAATCCCGACTATTCCGGCATGGATTGGAGCAGTCTGCGCCTGGTATTCCAATCATATGAGAATGACTGGAAGCTGGTTGGGATTATAAACAATCAGTGGACCATATAACAATAATTACAAAGGTACCCCAGCGGGATACGGTTAGATTATCTCCAACCCCGCCAGTTCAGTATCGAAAACTTATATATATACCTGGCTTCATTTAGCGCACAATATTACTTTTCCGCACTGTTAAATGAGTGATAGTATATAATATATTGTTGATACTAAACTGGGAGGAATGAATATATATGTTTGATAATATTATTGATACCATTGGCCGTACTCCGCTGGTTAGAATAAATAGGTTAAACCCTAAACCGCACATCCCGCTGTACGCAAAGGTGGAAGGCTTTAACCCAACCGGGAGCATCAAGGATCGTATTGCCATAAAGATGGTGGAGCAGGCGGAAGAAACTGGTGCCCTTACTAAGGGAAAGACAATAATTGAGCCTACCTCTGGCAATACAGGGATCGGTCTGGCGATGATCGGGGCTGTAAAAGGATATGCGGTGGAAATAGTTATGAGTGAGGCCGTTTCTATTGAGCGGCGTAAAATGATTGAGGCTTTCGGAGCCAAGACTACCCTCACCGACCCCTCCCAGGGAACAGATGGAGCCATCAGGAAAGCTCATGAGCTTTGCCGCAGTTTTCCTGATAAATACTTTATGCCCAACCAGTTTTCCAATGAATATAATAAGCTGGCCCATTATGAGACTACCGCCCATGAGATATGGCAGGATACGGGGGGCAGAGTAACTCATTTTGTATCTGCCCTGGGCACCTCAGGAACCATCATGGGAGTAGGAATGGGACTTAAGGCTAAAAATCCGAAAATTGAGATAGTTGAGGCCCATCCGGTTTTGAACCATTACATCCAGGGCCTGAAAAATATGCAGGAGGCCATTGTTCCGGAAATTTACGATCCAGCTCAGATTGACCGCAGGGTTATGATTGAATCGGAAGCCGCTTTTGCGATGGTCCGAACCATTGTGGCCCAGGAAGGGATATTTGTGGGGATGAGCAGCGGAGCGGCTATGGTTGCCGCCCTGGATTGCATAAATGACATTGAGGAAGGCTTGGTGGTGGTTCTGTTTCCTGATCGGGGAGAAAAATACCTGAGCACCGATTTATTTCAGGCAGTCCCCAATAATGAATAATTAGCCAATGAAAGCTATACTTTGAGTTTGGTTATAATTGCATATAAAAGCGTTTTGGTCGCAGGATATTAGGAGGGATGATTTTGGAGTTTCTTTTACAGCGCTTCTGGCATATATACGTGGTGCGGGAAAATGATCAATATATAACCGCTAAAGCCAGTTATATGGATGGCTGGATGGATAGGGTGGCATCAGTAAGAGTCCATGCGGACAGCCTGGAGATTGATGCGGCCTGGCTGGAACGATTGGGACGGCCTGGAGATATGTCGGAGAGCCGTGAAAACATAATCGGCCTTAAAGGAATAAAGGCTTATCTGGGCAGTGGCCGGCAGATAAGAGCAGCCTTGCAAGATATTATGGATGAAACCGAGCTATCCTTATTTAATGATTTGGTTTTAGGGGTAGTACAAGCCGAGAACTTTCTTTTGCCAGCAAGAGGTTATGCCAGCATAAGTGATTACAGCCGTGCCTTCGAAGAGTCGTATGTGGGCTCCTGCCGCTACTATAGCAACCTGGAACGGGTTAATAAAACATGGGGAGACTATTTAGGACAGAAATCGCGCAGGGACGCACTCTTTGACCGTTGCAAGAGCCAGCACTTATTTAGGGATAATGATGATTTTTATACCATAAACGGAAGCCTGATAGATTCATTTCACCAGGTTAATCTCAGCCTGAGACTGAATCGTGAGATGAAGGTTACTGCTGCCCAAGGCCAGTTGCTAAGGGCACCGGACGATGTATGCCGGGAATCTACTGTTTATCTTGAGAATTTAGTAGGCAGAATGCTTCCGGGTTTACCCAGGAAGGAACTGGCAGACCTCCTGGGCAGCGGACAAGGCTGTGTGCATGTGATTGACCTGGCATATGACAGTATCAAGACATTGGAGTTCTATACTAAAAGTGAAATAAAGAAACTATAAGAGATGGACAGGGATTTCCCTTGGCTTATTAAAAATTAGGTTTTACTTGAACAAACGCCTGGCTTATGATAATGTTATTAACAGCAAAGGGGAGTAACTTATTTGACAAAGTCAACAGCCGGTTGCAAGACCTGGCTTTGTCGGTCCTAACCAGACTTAGTGAGACCTTTGCCTCTGAAAATGGAGGCAAAGGTCTTTTTTAGTTTTTGCCTCCCGCATTATAACCAGATATAAAAAACAGGAGGTTTTGTTGATGGATATTTTCCTTCCCGCTTTCTGGTCAGCGGTTTTTTCGATAGTAATTATCGACCTGGTACTGGCAGGTGACAACGCTATAGTGATAGGCCTGGCAGCCCGGAATGTGCCTAAAGAACAGCAAAAAAAGGTAATTATATGGGGTACTGTTGGTGCAATAGTGGTTCGCTCCATTTTTACCATATTAGTGGTATACCTGCTTAAGATACCGGGATTGATGCTGTTAGGCGGTTTTTTGCTTATCTGGATAGCCTTTAAGCTATTAGTGGAAGAAAAGAAACATGATAATCTTGAAGCAGGCAACAGTATGTGGTCAGCTATTAAAACGATTATTATTGCAGATGCGGTTATGGGGCTGGATAATGTGCTGGCTGTGGCAGGTGCAGCCCAGGGGAGTTTTCTGTTAGTGATTGTGGGTTTGCTGATAAGTATTCCCATTGTAGTTTGGGGAAGTACCATTATTCTCAGGTGGCTGGAACGTTATCCGGCTATACTATATTTAGGTGCTGGAATTTTGGCATTTACAGCCGCTAAAATGATAACCGGCGAGCCCCTTTTGCTGGCCTTCTTCGCGGATAAACTAATGCTAAAATGGGCATTAGTGGG
>JAQVWS010000079.1 GCA_028709585.1 Syntrophomonas sp.
GCCTGCCATCTGCGGAAGGGTATGCCCCCAGGAAAGCCAGTGTGAAAAATTCTGTACCATGGGTAAAAAGAATGAGCCGGTTGCCATTGGCAGGTTGGAGCGTTTCGTAGCTGATTGGGAAATGGCAAATGGTCAGGAGTCTGCACCAGCCAAGGTCGCCAGTAAAGGCCAAAAGGTAGCTATAGTAGGTTCCGGACCTTCAGGTCTAACCGTAGCAGCAGATCTGGCCTTGATGGGCTATGAAGTAACGGTTATGGAAGCATTGCATATACCCGGCGGGGTGCTGGTATATGGAATCCCTGAGTTTAGGCTGCCCAAAGCTATTGTAAAACGGGAAATTGATAATATAGCTAAACTTGGGGTAAAGATTAAAACCAACTACGTAGTAGGCAAATTAAATACGGTAGATGAACTGCTACAAGAAGGATTTGATGCCGTATATATTGGAACAGGCGCGGGATTACCCAGCTTTATGAACATCCCTGGTGAAAACCTGAATGGGGTTTATTCAGCCAATGAATTCCTAACCCGCAGCAATCTGATGAAAGCCTATAAATTCCCGGAATATATGACGCCCATTAGGCTTGGCAAGAGAGTTGCCGTCATAGGCGGAGGAAATGTAGCCATGGATGGAGCCCGTACCGCTCTGCGGTTAGGGTCTGAGTCCTACATCGTATATCGTCGTTCATGGCAGGAAATGCCGGCTCGTCTTGAGGAAAAGGAACATGCCCAGGAAGAAGGAGTGAAATTTGAACTCCTTACCAGCCCGATTGAATTCAAAGGAAATGCGGAAGGAAGATTAACCTCCATGATTTGCCAGAGATATGAACTGGGTGAACCTGATGAATCAGGCCGCAGAAAACCAGTTGTAATCAAAGGCTCAGAGTTTGAAATGGAAGTAGATACAGTAGTTATGGCTATCGGACAAGGACCCAATCCTCTGGTTCAGTCCACTACTCCTGATCTGCAAACCAATAAATGGGGTAACATCGTAGCCGATGATGATGGCATAACCTCCAAACCAGGCGTATTTGCCGGCGGGGATATAGTAACCGGAGCAGCCACCGTAATTCTGGCAATGGGTGCCGGTAAAAAAGCCGCCCAGGCCATTGATAGATATCTTAAGGGCTTATAATAAGAGTATAACAGTATAAAAAATAACATATTATTGCAAGTTTATATCATTAGGCATATATTGGATATATTATAATTTCATAAAATTTTAATAAAGAAGGAATGATTTATGGAACTGGATTGGAAGGTATGGTTTACAGGTATACTATTTGTTATGGTTTACGGGGTAATAATATCTGAGAAAATTCATCGTACTATTATTGCCTTATTTGGTGCCACATCACTGCTGGTTTTAGGAGTAATAGCCCAACACGAAGCGATTGAATATATTGATTTCAATACCCTGGGATTATTGACGGGAATGATGATAATAGTTGGGATTACCCGCAAAAGCGGTGTATTTGAGTATATGGCTATAAAAGCTGCAAATTTGGCGGGCGGGGAACCGTTGAAAATATTGGTAGCCCTTTCCATAGTGACCGCTGTGGCATCAGCCTTATTGGATAACGTTACCACCGTATTGCTGATCGTGCCGGTAACTCTTTCTATTTGTGCGGTTTTGGAGATTAACCCGCTACCAATTTTTATAACTGAGATTATGGCTTCCAATATTGGAGGAACAGCCACCCTGATAGGCGATCCGCCCAATATTATGATAGGCAGCGCTACAGGGCTTGGCTTTATGGATTTTGTATATAATCTGCTTCCGGTGGTTATAGTTATATTTGTCGTAACAATCTTGATTCTCAAATATATATATAAAAATGATCTCAATGCCAGTGAAGAAAACAAGGCCAAGATACGAGCCATGAAACCGGCTGAGGCTATAAAAAATCCGGTTATATTGAAGAAATCATTAACAGTTCTGACGATAGTAATTATTGGCTTTGTACTCCATCAGGCTCTGGGGTTGGAATCAGCCACTGTCGCCCTGACCGGAGCTGCACTATTATTGCTGATAACCCTGGAGGACCCTGAGGAGATACTGCATACAGTGGAATGGACCACCTTATTTTTCTTCATAGGTCTGTTTGTGCTGGTAGGCGGATTGGAGAAAGTAGGTATCATTGGAGAAATGGCACGCCAGGCAGTGAACCTTACCCAGGGGAATCAGACTGCAACGGCAATATTGATACTATGGTTTGCGGCGATTGCCTCCGCTTTTATTGATAACATTCCGTTTGTAGCTACATTTATTCCCTTGATTCAAGAGATAGGAGAAATCAGCTCCATGTCGATTGGCCCTTTATGGTGGGCTTTATCGCTGGGAGCCTGTCTAGGCGGCAACGGTACAATAATAGGTGCATCCGCCAATGTAATCGTATCAGGCATATCAGCTCGGGAAGGTCATCCCATAACCTTTATCGGCTATATGAAAATAGCCTTTCCGCTAATGATTGTATCGATAATTATTTCTAATATATATCTGGTGCTGTTTTTCTTATAGAACGGCGTTATTGAAAATATGAAAACATAATAGTGAGCTCCTCCAGTTTGGAGGAGCTTATTTACGAGCTAGTATGGTATTGGCACGGTTTCTGTTTGTATTCAGGATCAATTGATTTACGCTCTATAACTGGATTCCTTTGCGGCGAATAATCACGTTTTTTTGACTGCTGTTGCACCCATTGTTTAAGATAGCGAACCTGGGTGCAATCATTATCAGTATCTGCAACTTTTCTATCCTTCATCTCATTACCTCTCTTTAAACGTACTACCAGTGTAATTTCCGTTTGGCATGAAAGTTCGGGTTAGTATGACAAATTATATAAATAGATCGTTTATATATATACGTATATTTGAGCGATATTCTGGGGGTAAAGGTTGCCAGGTACGTGATGACCTTGTCCGAGGCTTAAAGCAACTGTCTCAGTCGATCTTTTGACCCAGAATACCCTCGAGTTAAATTTACACCTATACTGACATTTAGTAATATAGGAGCAGAATCTATAGCTTGATATCAATAAATGTGAAGGAGGTTTTATTGTGGCACTATATGAATTTGAAGGAAGGCGTCCCTTAATCCCTAAATCGACCTTCGTCCACCCTCAGGCAGTAATAATTGGTAATGTTGAATTAGGAGAAGGTTGTTTCATAGGTGCAGGTACAGTTATCAGAGGCGATTATGGCAGGATATTGATTGGGAATGGCTCAAATGTTCAGGATAATTGCACGGTTCATACTGATGTAGATACGGAAGTAATTATTGGTGACAATGTTCTAATTGGTCATGCCGCAATTGTTCATGGTCCCTGCTTAATCAAAGAATATGCAGTTGTAGGCATGGGAGCAATTGTATCCGGGGGCTGTGAAATGGAAAGGGAGAGTCTGCTGGCCGCTGGGAGCGTGCTGCCCCCCCGACGTTCTGTGCCACAACGCAAGCTGGCTTTGGGCAATCCGGCCGCAGTCGTAAAAGATTTAAGTGAGCCAATGATAAATAAAAACAAACAAGGCCTAATTCATTATCAGGATATGGCTTACCGTTGTCTTAGCGGACTTAAGTTAATTGATGAATGATGTTTAGATTTTTGTAGAATGTGATAAAAAACAGAATAGGAGTTAGACTATTATCCCATAATTTGCTAAAATAATATACAATATAGTAATAAACTGGCAAAAAAGGCTGGATTTCCTGAAGAAAAAGGGGAATAGGATATGCCTGTGGCAAAGTATTATAATGGGAAAATCGTCATTATAAGGCTCTTTTGGGTTTTCTTTTTAATAAATATTACCGCTGTATTAATTTTTGCCGATCTATACTGTTCAATCCTTGTGACCATACACCTTGTTGAAATAGCGGTTCTACTGCTGGTGAATATTTTGATGCGCAGGCATAAGCGATCATCCTTAAGAGAAGAGGCCAGTCTGAGATCAGTTTTAGGTCAGCTAAACATTGTATCCTGGTCCTATGAACCTCGTAAAGACATATTCTTTATTTCATCAGGGATTGAGTCAATAGCCGGGTATAGTGCCAGTGATTTCGCCCAACAGCCTAAATTATTTGAAAAAGTTGTTCATCCATATGATCTATTTTACTACCGGGAATCTCTTAAGGATTTAATGGCGGGAAAAAAAACCATAATTGAATATCGCATTCTTAAACCCAGCGGGGAGAAACGCTGGATAAACAACATGGCTGTTCCCCTGCAAGATAAATCCGGTATTGTTTATAAACTGGAGGGTATTATCCTGGATGTTACCCGGGAAAAGATGTTTCAAGAGGATATGACGCGAATGGCGTTATATGATTCACTTACTGGATTACCTAACCGCGCTATGTTTGAAAAGTACTTCACATACTTTATAGCCCGCAACTCACATATGCACCAAAAGATGGCCATTATTTTTATTGATCTGGATTCCTTCAAGTCAGTTAATGACAGACTTGGGCATGATATGGGTGACTTGCTTTTGCAAGAGGTAACCGTGCGCTTGAAAACTATCTTTAGAGGAACCGATCTGTTATCCCGCCTTGGCGGAGACGAATTCATTGCTTTATTAACCCGAATCAATAAAGATTCACTAAAAATAATCAGTGAAAGAATCAATGCATCTTTGGCCAAGCCCTTCTTCATAGAAGGCCATAAAATAATAATTGGTGCTAGTATCGGTATAAGCATCAGCCCTGATGATGGTGAAGATTTGGAGATTTTGGTTCATAAAGCAGATAAGGCAATGTATAGAGCGAAGGCCAAAGGTAAAAATACTTACCAGATTTACGGTGGAAATTATCGGTACTGATTAGAAGCAGGAACATTTGATGCTGTCATTTCCTCTAAAATTGCCATGATTCCTTTATATAAACCTTGAGCAGCTCTTATCCGGAAGGCTTCAGTGCAAAGGTATTTCCTGTCCGTGTCATTGCTGATATATGCAATTTCAGCCAGAACTATAGGCATATTAGTGTTGGTGTAATTCATTTGGGGAGTAATTTCCTTTATGCCTATATCATTAGTTCCAATTTCATTGACTAGCTCCCGCTGTATCAATTCAGCCGCTTTTTTACCCGCAATACCATATAATTGATTGTTAATGGAAGGATTATAATAGGTTGAAGTACCATTACATGAATTAATGGTATAAGAGTTATTATGAATACTAACCATCAGTACAGCATTTAAATGGTTAGCAAATTCGCTCCGTTCTTCATTTTTCAGACTAATATCCTTAAAACGTGTCATTTCCACAGCCAGGCCGGATTCTTTGAGCATATCATAGAGCCGCAGCGATATATCCAGATTCAAATCCTTTTCCCTTACTTCAACTAGATTTTCATCTTTAGTATGAGGATAGATTGCTCCCGGATCATCACCGCCATGACCGGGATCAATTACAATTATTTTTTTCCGGAATTTATGTTTTTGGGTAATACTATTAATAGTATCTAAAGGCGAATTCATCCAGGTTATTTTGGGCGTAACCAAAAAATAATTATCGGGTTTAGAATTCCCTGCATTTATCAGCACTTTTGAGGTTATGCTCAGAATAAGGATCAAAGCTAACCCAATAATTTTATATAAGTTGCTTTTAATCATTTAAAATATCCTATCCCTCTCTTAGTGGTTGGATTATGTGTTGATCATATTTTATATAAGTATTTTCTATAATTGGTTATATATTAATATAATTTACTATTTTTGTTAATTAGGCAAGATAAAAATAGATAAATAATTATTAGGAGGAATTATATGGATAGAATTAATGGGTCAAATATTGAATTGGCAAGTTTTGCGGGCGGTTGCTTTTGGTGTATGGTATCTCCTTTTGCAGAACTGGATGGAGTAGTTGATGTGAAAGTGGGTTATACTGGCGGAAAAACTGTAAATCCTACTTATGAACAGGTATGTTCAGGGAAAACTGGTCATTTGGAGGCGGTACAGATTAGCTTTGATCCCCGCAAACTTGATTACGAAGTACTGTTGGATACTTTTTGGCAACAAATTGATCCTACTGATGAGGGAGGGCAGTTTTTTGACCGGGGCTCATCTTACCAAACTGCAATTTTTTATTACAATCAAGCCCAGCAACAGAAAGCTGAAGCATCTAAAAAAGATCTGGCGGAAAGCGGTCGTTTCAGCAAACCGATTGTAACACCAATTCTCCCCGCATCTGTTTTTTATCCAGCTGAAGATTATCACCAAGACTACTATGCTGAGTGCCCTATTCCCTACGTGCGATATCGAGCCGCCTCAGGCAGGGATGAGTATATTAAAAAGCATTGGGGGCAAGCAGAAACAAATAAGAAACAAGATTTACGGCACAGATTAAGCAAACTGCAATATGAAGTAACTCAGAATAATGCTACTGAGCCTCCTTTCCAAAATGCTTTCTGGAATCACCAAGGTGAAGGGATATATGTGGATATTGTTTCCGGCCAGCCTCTTTTCAGTTCTGTGGATCAATATGATTCCGGTTGCGGGTGGCCCAGCTTTACCAGGCCTATTGAACCAGAAGTGATCAATGAAAAAATAGACAGAAGTCTCCTTATGGAACGCGTCGAGGTTCGCAGCCAGGAAGCCGATTCCCATTTAGGCCATGTCTTTTCAGATGGACCTCTGCCTGGAGGGCTGCGCTACTGCATCAATTCTGCATCATTGCGCTTTATTGCCAAAGATGATCTGGAAAGGGAAGGGTACGGTGAATATAAGGCCTTGTTTGCAGAGAAGTAATATCGGTCAGCCTTCAATTTTCCGATATTGCTCGATTCCTTTGGTCATCAATAAATTATATAGAACCAGGGCTACCAAACTAAAACAGGTTATCATAAAGGCCGCCGCCATGGTGGGAGAATCAATCCAGCGGATTACAATAAAGATTACTGAACCGCCCAGCAAAATAGAGAATAGTATGGAAATAATTACATTGAAATTTTGCTTTACTGCCTTTTGCTCGTTGTCCCAATCCAGTTTGGGCCGGAAGATGTCAATCAGTATACCTGCTTCTGTTACCGGGGCTATGGCCGTCAGGCAAACAATAAAAATCGTAAAGATCTGCGTCAGATCTAGTGGCATTATGATAATTGCCCCAATCAATATTAGGATGGTTCCTGATATAGCCAATATATAAGCGGACAGAAGTTTAGCCAGCACTTGCTGCCGGTAGGACAAGGGGATATATTTGGATATATAAAACTCTCGGCCTTCGCGAGATAGGGAAGTAGACGCAACAGCGTTTGAACCGGACAAAAATATAACCGCACCTACTATTACAGCCATTAATATGGTCTGTAATCCCGGTTGGGCAATTAATTCTGCCCAGGGAATGGCCTTTTCGTCCTGGGGCTGAAAAAGAAATGGAATTATCAGAAATACAGGCACCAACAGGTTGGTCAGCACACAATTCATAAAATATGTAGGTACTCTGAAAAGAAGCAGTATTTCTTTACGACAGTAGGACAGCCAGGCTGGAGCTACCCGGCTCATTTTTGAATAATCAGAACTGGTAATCACTTTACGGCGGGCGGTTGTTTCACTGGAACCTACCAGGCCTTTAAAATACAGCCGGTCACCAATCAGCCAGGTAAGAGCCAGAGCCAGCCCGGAAAGGGCTGTAAAAGTCAACATATTAAGCAAGCCGGTAATTTTTTCAGCACTGATAAGAGCCAGAGCCAGATATTGAGCAGAGGGAAATACGCGGCTTATCATTTTAATAACACCATTTTGCTCAGTAAGGAGGTTCTGAATCAACAACGCATCCATATTATTAATGCCGGTTCTCTGAATAAACAACTGATATCCTATAGCCAGGATCAAAACGATTATACCACCCAGGATTTTAAACAGGTCTTTACGGCGACCCAGGTTGGCAAAGCGCATTATTATTAAAGTAGGTATAGTTGCCAGGCTCAAGGGAAGCAGGGGGACAAGAAAAAAACCGAGGCAGGCATAAAGCCAGTAAGCCAGCGGTGCTCCACTTTTTAAGCCAAAAACTATCAAAGGAGGCAGCAAGAATGGTAGTTGCGTCAAATACTCGTAAACCAAAACCAGAGAGAACCTGGCTCCCAGCACCTGCCAGCCGCTCAGCGGCAAAGCTAGAACGTTCTGGGCATCCCTGGCAAAGTAGAAGTAGTTTATCACATAGAAGATTCCAAAGAAAAATATCATAGTGCTTACCAGGACAATCCCCAGCACTAATAGGGCGCCCTGCTGTTCTATAGGTGCCAGCAGGTCGTATCCCTGGATTAGCATCTTTGCATACAGCCATATTGTCGGAGCAAGACCAGCAATAATTAATGCTCCCAGGGCTATCAATTTCAGGTAGGCCAGCTTATCTGTTCGGGCTTTGGTGCGGATAACCGATATTCCTAAGCTATTTATTAATAAAGCTTTGAGCAAAGCTAACATTCTATTCATTTTCTGTAATCTCCAGAAATAATCTTTCCAACGATTGCTTTGCTCCCAGCTGGGTGTGGATTTCCTGCATGCTGCCGCTTAAGATGACCCGCCCTTTATTGATAATGGCCAGGCGGTCACATACCTTTTCGGCTACATCCAGGACGTGAGTAGAAAAGAAAACCGTGTTGCCCGCATCAGCATGCTCCCGCATCATCTTCTTCAAATCGAAAGAGGAACGGGGATCAAGGCCAGTCATGGGCTCATCTAAAATCCAGACCGGGGGGGTATGAAGCAAAGCTCCTATAACAACAATCTTCTGTTTCATGCCATGGGAATAACTCTGAATGAGGTCCCCGGCAGCTGCTGCTATTTCGAAGCGCTGCAGCAAGGTTTGCATTAAACCCAGCCTTGTGGCTGCAGGGACTTTATAAACATCAGCCATAAAGTTAAGGTATTCTAGGCCGGTTAGACGAGAAAAGATATTGGGGTCATCGGGAACAAAACCGAATTGCATCTTGGCTTCCAAAGGGTTTTCTTTAATATCCATACCGTTTATCTTGATTGTGCCTTCATCGGCATTTAATATACCGGCAATCATCTTTATCAATGTAGTCTTGCCGGCGCCATTAGGCCCCAAGAAGCCAAATATTTCACCATTTCTGATATTAATACTTACGTTGTCGACAGCCTTAACTGCTCCCCGGTTATAACTTTTGGAAACTCCAATAATCTCAATCATTTACCAGTCTCCTAACATATTTTTCCGATACGGAACGTTTATTTGCTACAATCTTTGGAACAGTGGGGGACAAATCCTGATATTCTGGTGCTGCCAGGCGCAGCAGCACTTTTCCAACCTTATCATATCTCAGGATTTAACATCAGGTAATTCCTGGACGTCACGCAATCTTCTCTCAATGCTGCGTGATCTGCGTGAGGCAGAATCAATAGTGCTGCTGGCCTCATCCAGTTTCTTTTTGGTCTTATCCAATATATCGCCAAACTTGCCGAATTCGGTTTTAACGACTCCCAGCAGTTCCCACACTTCACTGGAGCGTTTCTCGATCACAATGGTTCTAAAGCCTACCGCCAGGCTGTTTAGCAGAGCTATCATAGTATTAGGGCCGGTTATTATAACCCGGAATTCGTTCTGCAGGCTAGACATCAATCCGGGCCTTTTCACTACTTCAGCATACAGGCTTTCCGTAGGTAAAAACATAATACCGAAGTCAGTGGTATGAGGAGGATCAAGATACTTTTCTTTTATATGCTGGGCTTCCAGTTTTATGCGTTTTTCCAGCTGGCGGCCAGCTTCTTCCATCTGTTCTGGCATGCCCTTTTCACTAAAATCTATTAAACGTAAAAAGTCCTCCTGTGGGAATTTTGCATCAATGGGAAGCCAAACTTCTCCATAGCCTGATTTAGATCCGGGCAGCTTAATAGCGTATTCCACCCGTTCATTGCTGCCCGGTCGGGTGCAGATATTTACAGCATACTGGTCCGGGCTTAATACCTGTTCCAATATGTTGCCCAGCTGTATCTCACCCCATATTCCCCGGGTTTTAACATTGGTCAATACCTTTTTCAAGTCTCCTACTCCCGAAGCCAAGGTTTGCATTTCGCCTAATCCTTTATGTACCTGTTCCAGCCGCTCGCTTACCAGTTTGAAGGATTCACCCAAACGGGTTTCCAGGGTGGCATGAAGCTTCTCATCGACTGTAACTCGCATCTGTTCCAGCTTTATGTTATTGTCTTCCTGAAGTACTTTTATTTTATCTTCTATAGTCTGCCGCATGAGATCAAGTTTATGCTCATTGCTGACCGTCAAACGGTTCAGCTGCTGTGCAAATATATCAAGTTGATTTTTTTGCAGGACTGCTATTTCGCTCATGCGAGATAGCAGTGAGTCCTGATATAAGCTTATGTTCTTTGCTATTTCTGCCCGGTTGTATTGACCTTGACCGGCCAGTTCACTGCGCAGCATTGATAATTCATTACTAAACGATTGCACGCTGCCGGCTTGGATCTTTTCCAGCAAAGTCAGTTTAATTTCCAACTGGGATAATAAATATGCCTGTTTATTCCAACTGTTAATAATGCTGAAAGTTTTCAGCTGAAAGAAAACTATACTTATGATACCTGCCAATAAAAATATATATACTGCCAGTGTAGTCTTATCCAAGGGTTTATTCCTCCTATTTTGATCTTTCTTTATTGTATATGAACTGATGTTCGGAGAGCAATGAGATCCGGATAAAATTAGTAATTTTATATAAATATAATTATTATAATTGAGGGCGACTTTATTTGTTTGATTGTCCCATATGTGCCGAAAAGGGTCTAT
>JAQVWS010000080.1 GCA_028709585.1 Syntrophomonas sp.
GCCAAGGCTATTAGCATGGACCAATATATAAGAGCGGAGCTGGACGATGTCCCGAATTTGCTGCTGGATGAGAGAGAAATTCGTCAGCTATTACTGAACCTGGTTAACAACGCCTTGGAAGCAATGTGTTCATCAGGCGAAATAGTTATAAAGACATTTTTGGAAAAAGAGAATGTGGTTTTAGCGATTAAGGATCAAGGCCAGGGCATTAAGCGTGAAATTCTTGATAAATTGGGTAAGCCCTTCTTTACCACCAAAGAGCAGGGGACAGGGCTGGGCCTGGTAGTATGCAACCGGATAGCGCTCCGGCATAAAGCGGAAATATCTATTGTGACCGCTGCCAGCGGGACTACTTTTTGCGTACGTTTTCCAATACCAGTAGATAAATAAGAATTTACACTGCATCATAGCCAGGGTATTTTATCCGTATAATCACCTCTCAGGATTGGGAGAAGCTTGGATCTTAGCGGCTGGGGTATGTCTTTTAACCTGAGATTGTCAATGCTTAGTATCCCCTGGGGTTCAATTCTTAATCTGGCTGCCAGTTCTTTGGCGGTAAGACCTTGATTTTTCCGGAGTTCCTTTATTGATTTCTTCATTATTGGCGGTTCAAATAACATAATAACTTTCTCCATCAGCTTGCTGAAAATAATAAATATTCAGTGCTTATCCTCATATAATACCATGCCTCTTATCTCTTTTTATAAATAATCTACATAATTATTTCAATTCATGGCTACAAGGACTTATAATATTTTATGTGACACAGGGGAATATTTACCGTACTCTTATTATTATAGCTGGATAATAATTTGTTCAGGCTGAAATATTATATAATGAGTTGACAATATAGCGCATATCATTTCGATTAAATTATTAAGGAGTGTAATTGCTTTGGGTGGATTTTTCGGAGTTGTATCCAAGGAAGATTGTGTTAAGGAGGTATATTTCGGCACTGATTATCATTCACACCTGGGTACTAGTATGGGTGGGATGGCAATTTGGAGCGGAAAAAGTTTTAATAGATCGATCCATAACATAGAAAATACTCAGTTTAGAGCAAAATTTGAATCTGATCTTCCCAAACTAAAAGGTAATATGGGGATTGGATGTATTAGCGACACAGAACCCCAGCCTTTGACAGTTCGTTCAAGGCTGGGTCAATATGCTATTTCCACAGTAGGAAAAATCAATAATTTATATGAAATTGTAGACCAGGCGTTTGCCAAACAACACATCCATTTTCTGGAGACGAACCAGGGCACTATTTACCCTACTGAACTTGTTTCAGTAATAATTGATGAAGAAAATTCATTTAAAGAAGGTTTATTGAAAGCTCAGGAATTAATTGAGGGTTCCTGTTCGGTATTGATATTAACACCGCAAGGTATCTATGCATCCAGAGATAAACTTGGCAGAACGCCTATAATAGTAGGGGAGAAAGAAGGTTCATACTGTGTCTCCTTTGAATCAGCCACTTTTGCCAACCTGGGATATAGATCTAAATATGAACTGGGACCTGGAGAAATAATCTTTTTGACCACAGATGGGATTGAAAAAATCTCGCCCCCCCGGGACAAAATGAAAATTTGTGCTTTTCTATGGGTGTACTATGGGTACCCTTCCTCAACCTATGAGGGGGTAAATGTAGAGATTATGCGATATAGAAATGGTGCCCTGATGGCGCAGAAAGACGATGTGGAAATAGATATGGTGGCTGGAATACCTGATTCAGGTGTCGGCCATGCCATAGGCTACTCCAATCAATCAAAAATACCTTACGGGCGCCCTTTTATAAAATATACCCCAACCTGGGCCAGGAGTTTTTTGCCCCAGGATCAAACCATAAGAAATCTTGTAGCTAGAATGAAACTGATGCCAATTCCGGAACTGGTCGCGAATAAAAGGCTGCTCTTTTGCGATGATTCAATAGTGCGGGGCACACAATTAAGAGAAACAGTAGACCTGTTATATAAATGTAATGCCCGTGGGGTACATATTCGCTCAGCCTGCCCGCCCCTTGTCTTTGGCTGTAAATACCTGAACTTCTCGTCCTCGCGATCGGATATGGATCTTGTAGCCAGGCAAGCCATTATTAAACTCGAAGGCAAAGAACCGGAGTCATTTGACGAATATTGTGATCCGGATCATGAAAAGTATAATTGTATGGTAAGCTGCATCGGGAAAATACTCAATTTCTCTACTCTGAAATATCAGAAAATAACTGATATGCTTGATGCAATCGGAATAGACAAAGAAAAAATATGCACCTACTGCTGGAATGGAAAAGGATAATGACAGTGTAATTGCCATCAACAGAATAAATATGGGATAATTGTTCAAGTATTATTGAAACTTATTATGAGGTGAAGGGATGAAATATAAAGAACTGTACCAGCGCAAGGTGGTCAGTGTTGAAGAAGCCTTAAAGCAGATTAAAAGCGGGCAGGAAGTGGCCTGTGGACTTATAGCCTGCGAACCGGTAGCAATACTCAATAAGCTTCACACCATTAAGGAACAGGTGGAAGATGTGTCGGTATTAACCGCGCTGCTTATGAATGAATATGATTTTTTTATGAATCCTGAGATGAAGGGCCATTTTCTTATGAATAACTGGTTCTATACCGGCGGTGCCCGCAAATCACATCCATACGGTACAGTTTCATATGTTCCTCTGGAACTGCACCGCAGTGCATCCAGCCGCCTAGCGTATCATAAGCCCGACGTTTTTCTGGGTTGTGCCTGCCCTATGGATAAGCATGGTTTTCTATCACTGTCTATAGATACGGTATACGAAAAAGATATGATAGAATGGGCGGATAAGGTTATTATAGAGGTCAATCCCAATTTCCCCAGAACCTATGGCGATTCCCATATTCACATATCTGAAATTGACTATATTATTGAAACAGACCGACCGGTTCCTATTCTCCCAGAAGCTAAAATAGATGCTAAAGAGCGGCTTATTGGAGAGTACATAGCCGATCTAATTGAGGATGAATCTACGCTTCAGATTGGGTTTGGCAACATACCTCTGGCGGTGACCGGTTGCTTGACCGGCAAGAAAGATCTGGGGGTACACACTGAGATGTTTAGTGAAGGTTTACTGGATCTTTATGAAGCAGGGGCAATAACTAACCGGAAAAAGACCATATGGAAAGACAAGTTTGTGGCGGATTGTGCTCTGGGAACGAAACGTCTTTATGATTTTTTCGATAATAACCTGGCAGTGGAGTTCCATCGTGGCAGTGTGGTCAACGACCCGCGAATTATTGGACGCAACCATAAAATGGTGGCCATAAACTCTGCCCTTGAGATTGATCTGACCGGACAATGCTGTGCAGAGTCTATTGGGTCAAAACATTACAGCGGAACTGGCGGGCATAAGGAATTTGTGCAGGGGGTTCAGTATTCACCGGGGGGCAAATCTATTATTGCTTGTCTATCTACGGCTCGTAATGATTCCATTTCGCATATTGTGCCAATGCTGAAACTTGGTGCCACGGTTACAACTTCACGGGTGGATGTGGATTACGTGGTAACTGAGTATGGTGTAGCCAGTCTCAGTGGACGTTCTATCAGAGAGCGGGTTAAAGAACTGATAAACATAGCTCATCCCAATTTCAGAGACTATTTACGCAGCGAAGCGGAGCGAAATCAGATTTGGTAAGTTCTCTTCAAGGAAAAAGGGATTTTAACCTTTAAAACAATAAATGCCAGCCTTGGATATTAAAAAAGAGTGGGGTTGTGTTTGCACACCGCCCCACTCTTAGTAATACTAATTTCCAACCACAGCGCATTATTAATACGGATAGAATTTCTAATTATGCGCGATCTGGTCTTGCCCTAAAGGTGCTTTTTAACGATTTGCCGATGGGTTTGCCGGCAACAATCTTTGCATTCTCAGCAATTAGATTGCCCCGTATAAAGGTGGCAATCGGCTTGCCTCTTAATTTCATCCCTTCATACAGGCTTCCTTCATGGCTGGATTCAAATTTGGCTGATTCGACCACCCATTCAAGGTTCGGGTCGATTATAACCACATCAGCATCCGAGCCTACTGATAGGGTACCTTTTTGCGGATAAATACCCAGATATTTGGCAACATTTTCGGATGTGACTTTGCGCAGCACATCCAAAGATATTCTATTTTTATTTACGCCCTCACTAAACATCATACTCAGAGTAAGACTCATACCATCACCACAGCCGGGGGTTGCATCCCAATAACTGCCGCCAATGGCGTTGGTAGCTTTATCGTAGTTGGTATGGTCGGTGCCCACAGAAGTAATCAGCCCTTTATTTAATGCATCCCACAGGCTTTCACGATCTTTGCTGGTACGAATGGGCGGATTTACCTTGGCCTGGTGTGTCCATTCCGGATTATTGAAAGCAATTGGCTCATCTACCGCAAAGATTAAATAATGTAAGCATGTCTCGCCTATGATATCGAAGCCTTTGGCTTTAAAATACGCCAGTTGTTCTACAGTTTCCTTCGCGCTGATATGAACAACATAAAGCGGGCTGCCTACACTATTGGCAATATAAGCAGATTTGCACATATCCATTACTTCGCACAGACCAGGATGTGACCGGTTAAAAATATCGGAGTAGTTGTAAGCAATGGGCTCTTCGGCTTCAATAGGTCCAGCTACTTCCCCCATTATATAAGGATCTTCGCAATGTACCATCGGCAGTCCCGGGCGCCCGATTTCAGCTATCTTTTTGAACCCCCTGAAGATCAGATCCGGGCTGTATCCCGTTTCACTCATTCCAAATACCCGGGCTCCCTCGCCTTTGTAGCCCAGCAGGAATTTTACGCAAGATACCTCGCCTTCGTTAATCAAATCGCTCAGCTCTGCAAAGTGATCATCAGTATAAGCGGTAGGGTAAAATCTAAAATCGGTGTAGGCACGATCTATGCCTCTTTTGGCTTCTTCAAGCCTTGCTCTGATGGGGCGGCCGTCCAACATCGTGGTGGTATTTATCGTGGTGATACCACCTACCGCCGCCGTTTTAGATTCGGTTTCAATATCATTGTAATAGCGCCGGATTCCACTGAGATCTCCTTCGCCATGATTCAATCCCAAATGGCAATGAGGCTCAATTAAGCCGGGAAATATAATTTTCCCGCCAGCATCATAGGTTTGACTCGCTTCCGGCAGGTTCAAATCAGCCCCCACCTGCGTAATAATGCCATCCTTAATAGCCAGTCCACCTTTAATAATACCCTTTTCGGTACATACAAAACCGTTTTTAATAATTAGATCCGCCTTCATTTTTTACCCCCTTTACATCATTTCGTCACAACCGGGGAAATATTTGGAACCAAAGTTCCCCGGCGCGGTTAAAACGCCATATAAATCAGGCCGCCGGTCTCTCCTGAAGGGTATAAGGGTTTCGGCTGCATCAATATCTTCCATGTTTACCTCAGCACCCACAAAAGCCCAGGGCTCATTTTCCAGACCAGCAATAATATCACCGGTTGGTCCTATTATCGTGGTTTTACCAAAATGGTTACGAGGCTTATCCTCGCCTTCCATCTGTTCGTCACCAGCTCTGTTCAGGCCAATTACAAAGCTATGTGTTTCAAAAGCCCTTGTACGCAGCTCGTTAACGAAGAAAGGACCTCTGAATCCCCATGTACAAGCCGCACACAATATAATCTGTGCTCCTTGCATGTAAAGGGTTTTCCAGGTCTCGGGAAAAGACCTGTCATAACAGATCAGCATCCCTACTGTAATACCGTTATCCAGTTTATATACCGGGAGGATAGGACCAGGTTTGAAATAAAACTTTTCATAGGTGTGCATAACTTCCGTATTGATCCAGGGGATATGAGTCTTGCGGTAAATACCGATTAGCCCTCTGGTTGGAGAGACCAGACCGGTAGAATTATAGTGATTCAGTTGACCGAATTCAACTTTTTTCTCAAACATAGAATACATAATATGGGTATTCAGTTTTTTAGCTTCTTCAATCATCCGTGCAGTTGTGGGGCCATCAGCAAATGTTTCCGCCAGAGCAAACCATTTTTTATCCCTTACACCGCCGAAATAAGCATAGGTCATGGCTTCAGGAAAAGCGACCAGATAAGGCTTTTCAGCTTCCACCGCCCTTTTCATAAGCTCGCAATGTTTGTCCAGATAAGAAGCGGCTGTGTCTCCTTCTTGAAATGTTCCGGGTTGTAATCCTGCCAATTTTAATTTCATAAAATTTCCCCCTTTCGACTACCAGTGTCAGCTTCTTGACATAAGCAGTCCACGAACAGCAGTACTGTCACATACGGTATTTTAATAATGCAAATTTTTAACCTTTCACCTCCTCCTGATTATTATTTAATACTCCAGGATGTTTTATTCAATCGTATATTGAATACGGGAAAGGGCAAATAATTTTCTGATAATAACCGAGTACGCTGTATCGGGGAAGTAAATTGCAGTTTTTTGACTGTATGTATTGAATCCATTCCAAGTAAGTGATTTGATTTATCCACAATTAGCAATTGTAATTATAAAAAAATTTTATACTAAAGTTCTGCAAAATTCAACATAAATCAACCAATTTAAAAAAAATAATAAAACCGCGCTTAATGCGCGGTTTATTGGAAAATTCTTTGAACAATACTCCAAACCGTCAGTAAAGTTTTCCGTTAATTAAATTATCCTCCTTCAATAGGTGGGAAAAATTGCACATCGTCTTTGTCATTAAGAATACTTTCAATCTTTCCCAATGAACCGTTTAAAACGATTAAGCCTACTTCTTGAACCGGGATTTTTAGTTCTTCGATTAAATCCCTTACACGCGCATCATCTGGAACAGTGATGTGCATTCTCTTTCCATTTTGAATATCAGCTGAGTATTTACTAAGGGTCCAAAAAAGCCGTAGAGTAATCTCCATCGGTACCTCCACTGAGATTATTTTGAAATTGAACCAGACTAATCAATAATATTAATGAAATAAGAATGTGTTACCACATGGTTTCAAGACCATAGGTTGCTTATTGCTCTTGCAAATATCATGCCAAAGGCCTGTTCCCTTGGCATATCTGAATCATGTCCCTAATCGATTCACATCGCAACCTTTAATCATTCTGGAGACCTTAAAACTAAATTTATATTGGAAGAGCCGCAAAGATGTCTTAATAGCCCGTATGTTTGTATTTAGAGTGGCCAGTTTTATGCTAATTTATCAATGAATCCTCTGATGCACCAGCGAATCAAACCATGAAAAATCAATAATATCACACTTCAAAGAACATTCTTCAAATCGACAAGAGTTTATATAATTCATATCTGAATCTTTTTATACTGGATCATCTGACAATTGGCGATTTATCAGCCCTCCAGTGCTGCGGTTTTATTGGCATACTTATTGCAATATATATTCATGATTTTGAGAAAACTAACATATTCGATAACAGTCCAGTTTGAATATTCAGTGAATAGGGAGTGGAAATTTTGAATAAAATGATTCGGGTCAATATGGGGAGTTTATTAGTGACATGCGAAAAAGCCCCAGAACAATATCAACTGTTAGGTGGGAGAGCACTTACCTCACATATTATTGCCACCGAAATTGACCCTCAATGTCATCCCCTTGGGCCATATAATAAGCTGGTTTTTGCGCCGGGTCTGTTAACTGGGACGACAGTTCCCTGTAATGGACGCTTGTCTGTTGGGGCGAAAAGCCCGCTGACCTCAGGCATTAAGGAGAGCAATGTTGGAGGGAATGTTTCTCGAGCTTTAGCCAGACTCGGAATCAAGGGCATTGTTATCGAAGGGCTGCCAAAAAACAGCGAATGGTTTGTTTTAATCATAAATAAAGATAGGGTTTACCTTTCTCATGCCCAACACCTTACTGGGCTAGGCACTTATGATACTTGTGAGCAATTGCGTAAATCCTATGGAAATAGCATTAAGATTTTATCCATTGGTCAAGCCGGTGAAATGGGCATGTCAGCAGCAAGCATAGCAGCTACCAACCAGGAGGGAATTCCATCTAGGCACGCTGGGCGAGGTGGTTTGGGTGCTGTTATGGGTTCAAAAAAACTTAAGGCTATTGTCATTGATGATTCAGATAGTAATCAGCGACTTTTAGACATTGCTAATTCTAAAGAATTTAACCAAATATCCAGAGCCTGGGCCAAAAGGCTGGTGGAAACCAAAAAGTCTCTGACCAAATTCGGAACCGCACAACTTGTAGATGTTGCCAGTGCAATAGGTGCTTTGCCCACGCGAAACTTCAGTCGGGGCAACTTTGCCGGAGCGGAAAATATCAATGGAATTGCCTTGGAACGTATGACGAAGGAAAGAGGTGGGAAAACCGGTCATGCCTGCTCTCCCGGCTGTGTTATCAGATGCTCCAATATATATTTTGACAAGAATGGTGAATACCTTACTTCCGGACTGGAGTATGAAACAATTGCCCTATTTGGTCCCAATCTGGAGATAGATAATCTGGACCCAGTAGCTAAACTGGATCGTTTGTGTGATGACTATGGCGTTGATACAATTGACGTTGCACATGCGGTTGGTATTCTAATGGAAGCTGGATACATCAGGTTCGGTGATGCCGATAAAGCGGTCGAGGTAGTGGCAGAGATAGGTAAAGGATCTCCTTTGGGGAGAATTATCGGACAAGGTGCAGCCATTACCGGGCGAGTATTTGGCGTGACACGGGTACACACCGTTAAGGGACAGGCTTTAGCTGGTTATGATCCGCGGGCTCTTAAAGGCACAGGTGTGACTTACGCCACTAGCCCAATGGGTGCCGATCACACTGCAGGAAATGTCCTTCCTGGCCGTGGCGGAGTTGATCCCCATGACCAATCAGGCCAGGTAATGGCTTCCAGAGACATTCAGATAGCCGCAACTGTTTTAGATTCGCTGGGATTATGCAATTTTGTTGGGCCGCTGCCAGACGAAATGGTTATTATCAGTGAGTTGTTAACAGCGGCTTTGGACCGGCCCGTTTCTGTTGAAGATGTGTTGGAGATTGGCCGACAGATACTCAAGGAAGAAATTGATTTCAATCAAAGAGCCGGCTTCGACCTGATTGATAATCGATTGCCAGAACACATGAAAATTGAAAAATTGGGACCGGACGAACTGGTTTACGATGTGCCGGATGAAGAGCTTGATAAGATCTTTGACTTTTAAGCAAAAAATTTTAGAAGGATAAATGATTGGAGGAATATACAATGGCGTACAAAGTTATGAAAAAGGAGGATAAATCATGGCGAAGATAAATGGCGGACAGTTATTTGGAAAGGCTTTAAAAAAAGAGGGTGTGGAATGCATATTCGTACTCTCAGGTGGCCATATAATGCCAATTTTTTATGGTTGCCGAGAAGAGGGAATCAAGGTTATCGACTTTAGACATGAGTGTGCTGCAGCCTATGCGGCAGATGCTTATGCTCGTGTGACGGGCAAGCCTGGTATTCTTGTGACTACCGCCGGTCCCGGCATTACCAATGCAACTACTGCCATGGCAGAAGCCGCCGAAACTGGTATGCCTTTAATTCATATCGGTGGAGGATCTCCCATGCGGGAAAATGAAAGCGGTGCCATGCAAAACGTAGCAAGCTTGGAATGCATGGCTTCATTCTGTAAATGGGCCAAGAAGATCCTTCACGTGGATAGAATTCCCGAATATGTATCAATGGCATTCAGACAAGCATTGGATGAAAGTCCAGGACCTGTATACCTGGAAATTGCTATGGATACTCTGAATGGACAAGTTGAGGAAGATGAGGTATATTTCCCGAGGGCCTACCGTACCGACGCTATGCCTTTTGGAGATCCTACCTATATAGAAAAAGCAGCGGAATTACTTGCTAATGCCAAGAAACCGGTTATGGCAATTGGTGAATCTGCCAGATTCTCTGCAGAATATGGTGAAAATGTTGAAGAACTGGCCAACTACCTAAAAATGCCGGTGTTTACCATGACTCCTGCCCGGGGGCTATTTGCCGATGAAAGTGAAAATGAACTGTTTTTGCTGGGTGAGGCTGCAGCCGCACAGGCGGATGTGGTGCTTGAGTTAGGCGTGGATAATTCGCATCATATTGGCAAAGGTAGGGCACCCAAGTTCAACGCTGATGCAAAATTTATACAGATGCATGCGGATAAGACAATGATTGGCTATAATACTCCGGCGGATGTAGGCATAGTTGCCGGGACAGGTGCGGCTGCCAGACAGCTGCTGGAGGCAGTAAAAGCCAAGATTGAGCAGGTTACGGATGGCAGTTGGCTGGAAGAGGCCAGAGCCCTTACGGCCAAAACCAACGCTCCGTATAGCGAAGCAGCTTGTTCAACCATCATACCGATACATCCAGGCCGGTGTGCAGCAGAGGTTGCCAAATTCTTAGACACAGAGGCACGAGATTGGCATGTTATTTGTGATGGAGGAGATTCTGCACAGTGGATTTACAATAATGCCAAAGCCCACTACCCAGGTCAGATTATCAAATTCGGCAAGCTTGGAACAATAGGTGCAGGCACTGGATTTACCACGGGAGCTTGGGCGGCTGATAGAAAACCTGTTCTTTACTATACCGGTGATGGAAGCTTCGGATTTTATGCAATGGAATTCGATACCTTTGTAAGACAAGGCATTCCGGTGGTATGTGTTATTTCCAACGACTCTTCATGGGGTATGATCAAGCTCTCCCAGGAATTAAAATATCCAGAATATATAAAAGAGCACGGCCACTGTGCGAATG
>JAQVWS010000081.1 GCA_028709585.1 Syntrophomonas sp.
CCAGTAAATGGCAGCAATCACTATTAATAAGCGGAATAAGTTAATTATGTATACGGCTACCGCCCCTATAGTTGCCAGCGTTATTCTTTTGCTCCAGCGATAAGTCGGATAAAATATCACCAGACTATATATAATACATACTTCCAGAAAACCTGAATTTTCAATATCAATATCGATGGTGGTCCAGTTGTTATCAAGCTTAATGAAAACCAGCAGTGCTCCAGGGGATTTATCAAAAACATGGCTTACAATACCAAAATAGTTCAGCAAATAGTGCACCAGCATACTGGTTTCATACTGCATTTTATATTCAACCCAGGAACCATGAAACAGTAGTACAAGCAGACAGGCCAGACCAACCGCTGCCCAAACATAATAAACAACCCAAATACGATGTCTATATAGAAAAAGCGTGATAGCTATCCAAATCAAACATACTATGACTATTGAGTACTTGCTTTTAACGGTTACCGGAAAAGGCGCCCACTGGTTATCACTATGATCGGGAAGTCTGTCTGCATTTAAACCTATATTGGTTAAATGAAATCTTACTGCCTGGGCTGGGTATACTTGCAGTTTGTTCATGGGCAGCACAAACTCAAATCTTTTCCCTCCATCCAGATATCCTTCTCCCCAAAGACCACTGTAATTGCCTAGGAGATCACCGTTAATGGAAAAAAGCTCTATCTTTACCTGCCCCGAGTATTCCTTATTAGGTTGGTAGTTTAACTCTGCAAATTTATCAATTTTATCATCATAACTGCCGTTAGCATTGATATCAAAATACAGGCGGGCTGACATAGGTAAGCGTGTATTAACGGAAGGGTACCTTTCCACCATAAAGTAGAGCACCTGCTCATTTTGATTCGTAGTCCAGTAAATACTCTTAAGGTCTTCCCCTGAACCAGAATCTCCTTGAACATCAGCTAAAAATGACCGCCCCCGCCAATCATCAAAATGTCCATCCAGCTTAATATCATCCACAAACCAACTGCCCGGAGGCCAGAACCATATAATTGTCACCGCCATAATAGTGCCCAGCAAAGCTAACAAGCCCTTCATAAAACTACCTCACCTTGTGAAATCTTCTCTGAGGGCATATATTTAGTCATATATAAGGTAATAGCTGCTAAAGCAATCAGTGACAACAGCGATATTACTAAACCCCACCAGTAAATGGGGGTATTAATGATCGATATGTTAATCTGGTGATAGCCGCCCGGCAAATCAAGCTTTAACAGGTTTTCGTATTTTCCTGAGGTTATTACGTTTCCATCTACCTTCACTATCATCCCGTCAACAGCTGAAATAGGCAGAATCGCTTCCAGATCTTTTTCCGCCTGATATTCCATGGTATATCCGTTCTCTGAAGCCATATAGTTATGCAGGGGAATAGTCCGGGTAGCATGATAAGTATTATCAAGCCCCAGCGTTTCTTTCAATATTTGTAATGCTACAGGATCTTCGGTCATAAAACTATGATATGCTAGGTTACTGCCTAAGAACCAGACTTTTTTTCCATTTACAACCTTGTAGCCCCATACCGGGGCTTGATTACCATAATATTCAAATTCCATAGCAACATGATCCAAACCCATTGGCACATAAGCTTTCCACATATTTATATCAACAGGTACGGGTGCTAATTCATAGGTTTTATCTTCACCCTTGATTACAAACTGACCCCGCAGGGTAACTGGTTCACCATAAACCCCTAAAAATTCAGGCTGTTTTGCCAGGACATTTTCAGGCATCCCGGATAGTTCGACTATCAGATTACCCCCGGAGTCCAAGTAATCAGCAATCAGCTTTTCCGCATTAATCTTGGATGTCCACTTGGCGCCGCTTAGAATAATCTTAGGGTACTGCTTTAAATACTCAGCTGAGTACCGGTCAATTTCATTACTAAACCCCATTTCCACCTCAGGAAATTGCAAAGCAATTGTACCAGCATACCTGCCGATTACTAAACATTCCGGCTTCTTGACAACCAAATAAGGTTGATCCAAGCTGTGCCATAAACTTAGACCATTATAGGTTTGCTGATATTTATAGCCAGCCAGTTCGGCAGCTTCCCAAAATTCTTCCGGTTGTTTTATAACATCATCTTTAACGACCAGTTCGGTGGCTCCCAGATCAATGCAAGAACGGAATAGAAATTGGTAATATTGCATTTCCAAGCCCGTATTAAGCAGCATAATATTGCGAGAGGTGATTGCTCCTTGCCAGGCCCACCCAAATACCTGCTCCAACGCTGCAGTTTCGGAGAAAGTATACGATGGTGCCGAACCAAGTTCACTCATGTCAATGGTAGCAACACGCCAGCCGGAGTTATCTTTTAAATCGACAGCCGTCATTTGTATCTTTGATGAATTAGTACCGGTGTGCACTAGCAGATTAACAGAGAATAAACTATCGACCATTAGGACCGCAAATAAAGCGATCGTAATAATTCCTGCAGTATATCTGGATTTCAGCCATCCGCTTCTTTGTTGCGGCAGACGGAAAGCAAATGCAGCAACAATTAAAGCAAACCCAGCGAAACTACTGAAACGCAACGGTCTGAGCAGATGAGATAGCGGAAGGGAAGTATATATAGGTCGTAAAAAAGGAAATGTAATTATTATCAGTATAATGCCTAATACTATCAAACTTTTAGCCCATGATGGCTTTGAACGCCAAGTAACAAGGCTTAGAAAAATAGCAACCAAAAGACTAATTCCCCAGTAAAAATTATCACGATAGGAAAACCGATAAAAAGGATCAAATGAAATACTGGCTGGTATCATTTGAATAGCAGCTTTGGCCGCATCGGTATCCAGCCCCACAATACCTCCGGTCAAACTTGGTAAAAGCCACCAGGCCGATGTTCCAATTCCAACCAGTAAAACCCCTATTCCAGTAATTCCGTCCTGTATACGACAACCATTAAAAATCCACAGAAAAAAAGCAAAACCGCATAAGCAAACTAAGTATATCGCCCCAATCATAGCATGACTTAAAATTACTATGTGTATCAACACGATAGTAGTAATAATAGCGGATGCGGTTTTCTTTTTACTCATTACCTGTAGAAACGCTATAAATAATGATGGTAAAAATGCTATAGCCATTACCCATGGAAAATTTCCTTCAGAAAAAGCTATACGCACATTGTCCTGCCATACTAACCATAGGAGTCCCGTCATTACAGCAGGCCAGAGGCCCATATACCGTGCCAGTAGCAGGCAAGATAGAGCTCCGAAAAGTGTTAATATAAATATATAGAGATTACCGGCAGTAAACACGTCTCCGGTAATGGCTTCCAGTAAGGCTAAAAGATAGTAGGGAAGAGGTGCCCAGTAACGGAAAGGCTGAACTCCGTTATACCAGTATTCGGTAAACTGGGGATAATAATTACCCTGCAATATCTGTTGGTAGAGGTAATCCGCCTTAAATAAGTGGCCCCAGGTATCTGAACCCCACGGATAACGCTGGTCAGCAGATACAAAAAGAATATTATGATACATTACAAAAGCAGCTACAATAATAATTCCAGCTGCAACAGCATAATTACCAATGGAAGAATGAGGACGAAGAGGCCCCTCCGCCCATTCAGTAGATAGTCGCAAGGGCCGCTTAACCCTGACCTTTTCGAACATATCCTTGATACGCTCTCTAAACGCCAGATCAGCTGCTGCAGCTTGTTCACTCAAAGCGGCCATTTCAAGAGCTGTTTGTTCTTTTTCGGCAAGCTTTATTAAACCATCGAAACTAACATTGCGATTGGTCACTTGAATTCCGCGGGTAGGCGTCTCCCACAGAGTCAACATAGCCAAGCTCAGCCCTAAGGACATCAATGCATCCTCCAGGCAGTTGAAAAAATACATAGCTATGCTTTCGGTGGTAGGTTGGATTATATTGAAGGGGTGAACATAATTAAGAATTGTATTCTCATAAGGGGACAACGCGTCGGTTATCGCGGTTGATATTTTAGCGAAGCCCATTACTTCGCCCTTTTCTGGCGGAACCTGGACTTCAATCTGAGCCTGCCAGGAGTGAGCATGAACTGGGCCATCTTTTCCGCCAAAAGTAACAAAATGCCGGGCATTTACAAAAGCAACCAGTTGTATGTTATAGAGAGCATCATCGGCCTGCTTTTTTTGAGGTTTTTTCCTGCGAATGCCTAGCTTTAATGAGTGGGCAGGTTGCTTATCGCTATCAGCATTCTCTAAATTAGATAGATTGCTATCTATTTGATTTTCTTGCGGGAAAAATAACTCATTCCCTACGGTGTCATCAATATACTGCTGACCACTATCCAATTCGTTTATTTCAGGAGGAGCTACATCTACAACTACATAACCCCGATTATCTAAGGTCTCATCCTTATCCTTAGCCAAGCGTGAATTCATTTCCTCTTGAATCGCAGCTATTTCTTGCTCTATTAATACCAGCTGAGCTTGCCAGGGTGCAACTACTGCTTCAGCCTCGGCAATTACCTCCTGGGCTTTCAAACTAGCAATATTTATGATTTCTGCGGCAACGTTGTGGCTTTCTGTTAAAGAACGCTTAATGTTTTCCTTTTTTGTTTCTCTGGCATTTATTTGCTCAACTAAATCCTCAACTTTCAGGCTGGCCAATTCTTTTCGGTTAATAATATTGGTGAGTTGCTCATTTAATTCATTTATGTATTTAATAGCATCATTATTTTCAGCCGAATATTCATCGCTCCCATTAAAAATCTCCATCTACCCCTTTTAAACCAATGCTAATTCATAGAATAACTAACATTCTCAATGTGAGTTAGCATTGCCTTAATTCACATTAAGAAGTAATCTCATGTATTCTAGATTTACTTGTTGCCTTTTCGTTGGTAATCAGAGTAGGTGCGAAATTCAAATCATCACTCGGCTCTTTTACATTATCCAGAGAATATTTGTATTTATCTAAAGTTTCTCTAAACTCCTCTTTAAAACGATTGACTTTAACCCTAAGAAATTCCAATTCCTGATTTTTACGTCTTAATTCATCTTCTGTGTTCTGCAGCATAGTTTTTGCTTTTTCTCGCGCTTGATCTTCAATGCGCTGGGCACTTATTTGGGCACTCACCATTACCTCTGCAATCTGACGTTCCAAATTTTGATGGTATTCTAATTGCTTTTGCAACTCCGGAATTCTATCTTCAGTCTTTTTTAATTCTTCTTTAGCCAGTGCGATTTCCGCTTGTAGTGCGTCTATTTTAGTCTGATATTGCGTATCAAGACGCTGCATTTCATTAATGACATCCTTGGGCTTAAACCCAAACAGCGTCTTGCCAATGTTTTTAAACATACCCTTCACCCCTCCCGGTTACTCATGCTCTCTGTTAATTAACTTATGTATTATAAAAAATCGCTTACAAAACGTATTCATTTACCTTATATAGTAAAGCAGTCTCATAGATAAATATACATGATTATTGTATTTTTGAAAAGGTATTGTTTTAATTTTCTATTTATTCAAAAATTGCGATAATTGCCCCCTGATAGTCATATACCTGACTAAATATTGCCGGGACGCTCACAATAAATATTCATACCTTGGTCAATTATATGTTGTAGACCTAATAGATTATATTAATTTAAACAGAAAAAAGCTCTGGCAAATATAAATACGATAAAATTAAATTCTGAGACTATTTAATAGGAGAGTTATGACCTTTGGCGTTCATAGCTCGTCAATAACGTCATAATATCTAACTAGGGACGTTTATTATACAGATACTTAATCGGTATAACCTCTTCTTCTTGCCCGGCGCTCTTCCAACGTAAATTACAAGATGCTGTACCACCTAATTCATTATACTCCAACATTATTTTATAGATTCCGCCAGCTCTCATATCAATCGGCACTTCATAGGTAATATCCGGATTAGGCTGCCATTTGTCTAAAAACAACTTCCATTGGCCAAATTGATTATAACTCCATAAACGGATACCATCATCTACCGAGATCACTAATTTTCCCGGCTCAGTGTATTTGGCCTCAATATAGCCAGCCCAACGTGCCGAGAAATCTTCATTGGGAATACCTGAACCAGGCGAATCTATTCCCCACTCAAATTTTACTTGCTCTCCTTCCTCTACAAGTATGGGAGACGCATCATTTTTTAAAACCTCATCGGCGCCGATATAATATTCCCCTTTCAAACCATTGCCTTTTTCTTTAAGTTGGTTGCAATATACTCCTTTTTTATATTTATTATAATCGCTTTTTTCAACCCAGAATACTGAAGGAGGTACAATATTTATCTCGCCCCCATCGCACTGGTAGAATAAAATTATGGCAGAATTTAAAGGGATCTCCTGATACTGCATTTTGAATTTATATTTAGTTCCATTCTGTAAAGATATCGGTGCAGAGGTAGTAAAATCACGATCTACTAAACCCCACCGGTTAATAATTAGTTGATTATTTATTGACAAAACCACACCATCATCTGAATAGGTATAAAAAGTATAGGTACCGGTTTTAGGCACCTCTATGAAACCGCTCCATATAACAGAAAATGTATCAGGTTCGATTACTGGATCAGGGGAATCATATTGCCAATTGAACTCAGGGTTTTCATCAATACGTATTAAACGCTTATAACTTGCATTTGTAGGCTCAGCCGTATCAAAATATTCCCCTATCAATCCCTGCGTGATTTGCGGCGGGCATAATAAGGTGCTGCTCGTCAGCGGCTCATCGCTATTATTGTTTGTCCTGGGATTTGATTGCTTAATATCAATATCTTCACCAATACAGTCACTTTCACTTGCAATATTTACAGCGGGAATATCTTCTGCAGCATATGCAATTTTTGGATTATACCCCAAGACAACAAAAAAAGTTGCCAACATAAACACCCAGCTAGTGAATATCAACCATGTACTTTTTTTCAAGTTATATCCCACCTTTAAACATTAATAGAAAACCAATTCTAACCCGCCAATTACTGTTAATTTATAACTGGCTTTCGATGAATTATTTGTTTGTTTTTATAAAAACCGTTCTTGCACTGCCATCCCACTTTACTTCTGCCCCAAAAGCTTCCGCAATAAACCTACTGGGACCATGGTACTGTTATTAACAATAACCGGTGCAGCATCAAGGGTTATCATATTTGTATTAATTACCGCTCCTGTATTTCCTATAATCAAATAGACAAACTTATTATTAGCTTTTACCATGATGCTCTGGGTCTTGGGTATCCATTCTATATGATCATCAGAGATTCCTATTGCATTAAGTATCGTCCGGAAAGGCAGCATAGTGGAACTGTTGACTATCATTGCCGGAGTATGGGATTGCACCCTTTGTCCATCCACAAAAACGGCAATTTCATCATTAGCAGCTAATGCACTCATTGGCGCAAAATATGTAAAAGCAACTACAAGAGCAATTAATATAAAACGATTCATTGGCTTTCCCCCATAAAAAATTAATTCATAAGTACCATATTAATCTTTTTTTGTTATTATAAAGCAAATAAAAGTCCTAGGCAAATGGTACTTATTTTTTATTAATAATAAAAGCCATATCAAAAACTCGTCCTTAATAAAAGCAAAGAAGGATAATAATAACAAAGCGGGAATATTTATTTTTAATAACTTATTGGAGTTGTAATTATGAAAAGATGTTTAATTACAATAATATCCTGGTTATCAATGTTATTATTACCATCCATGGCAATCTCTGCAAACGACGCAGCATATACATTTGAGAATACACTGGCTTTGGACATTACTGCCGTTTATATTTCTCCCACCTATGCTAAAGATAATATGGTTTTTGTTATTTCAGATAATCAGCTGTATCGTAGTCAGGATGGAGGTAAATCATGGGAAAAAATAGATCTGTACATCGATAATGTTCATTATTACCGAGAACAATATATATATAGCTTATTGTGTGAAGGTAATGGAATAGTGTTACTATCAGGATATTCAATAGATAAACAGCAAAATGATGACAGACGTGATTTCTTGATTATTAGTTGGGATGGAGGTAATCTTTGGCATCAGATTTATGACAATTCTTTTTACAATTTATTGTCGGCAGGCGGTGCTTTATTTGGCACAAATGATAACAAACAATACCTTATGAAGTCCACCACTCACGGTTCAAACTGGAATTGGGAATTATTTTCTTCCATGAGGCTATGCAATTATGCCTTTGCCACCACAGATGGGCAAAGCTTATGGGCTATTGTGGATAACAAGCTTTGGTTCTCGAATAAGGGTATATTCTGGGAAAAATATAGTAATGTCAACTATAACAACAGCAGGATTTTTTCCTATGGTGATAGTGCTAATAAAGTGCTGGTTATATGCAATCCTGATCGGTTAATGGATGCCACCATTTCTACAGATAATGGTGCAACCTGGCAGAAAATAGATTTTAAATCAGTACCGGAAATTAACCCAGCAATCTATTATGCAGATATTACCAAGGACGGTTTCATAGTATTTAGTACTTCAGACAATCGTATTCTAATCTCCAATAACTACGGCAAAACTTGGAAGGTAGTTTCGGAAGGGCTAACAACTCACGCATCCCACATAAAGTGTGCTGTACAGGGGGAATCGCTTATTGTATTCGCTGGCACAGCAAAAGGTTTGTTTCGTTTGCAATATCCTTTAAGAGTTGAATCTACAGATACTTCCATATCTGACGGTACGAAAGAGAGTTCAACTATCAGGTTTACAAACGGCAATAAGCATTATACTGTAGATAACCAATCATTTGCTATGGATGTAGCTCCATTTGTTATTGATAATAGAACATTTGTACCTGTGAAGTATTTAGGAGAAGGGCTTGATGCAGAAGTTATCTGGGATGAAACCAAGAATTCTATTATTATAAAAAAGAATAATACGGTTATTGAGTTATCAATCTACAATCCCACAATTGTAATCAACGGCGTGCCAACAATTATGAATGTTAACCCAATCATTCGTGATAATCGAATATTTTTGCCCCCTCAATATATAGCGGAACCATTAGATTATTCTGTTCAATGGGATCAAGATAGTAAAAACATACGAATATTTAAATGACAAGCCCTGAAAATCCTGCATTCACAGGATTTTCAGGGTTGCTATTCTTTATTCCCACTCAATAGTTCCGGGAGGTTTGGAGGTTATATCGTAGGCCACCCGGTTTACCCCCTTAACCTCATTAACAATGCGGCGAGCCATAATATCGAGAACTTCATAGGGGATGCGTGCCCATTCAGCAGTCATGGCATCATCACTGGTAACCGCTCTGATTATTATGGGATACGCATAGGTACGCCCATCACCCATAACACCAACACTCCTGACCGGCGGAAGTACTGCAAAATACTGCCATATCTCCCGATCCAGGCCTGCCTTTTTTATCTCCTCGCGCACAATATAATCTGCTTCCTGTAGGATCTGAACTTTCTCAGCAGTAACCTCTTCCAGAACGCGTACTCCCAAACCAGGACCCGGGAAGGGTTGTCTCCATACTATTTCCTCAGCCATGCCTAATTTCTCGCCAATAACCCTTACTTCATCTTTAAATAACATCCGCAATGGTTCTACCAGCTCAAATTTCATATCAGCAGGCAATCCGCCTACATTATGATGACTTTTTATGGTTTGCGCAGTCTTCGTGCCGCTCTCAACTATGTCAGGATAAATGGTTCCCTGCACCAGATAGTCTATTTGCCCTAGTTTCCTGGCTTCTGCCTCAAAAACCCGGATAAATTCTTCGCCAATGATTTTGCGTTTTCGTTCTGGTTCAGTGACGTTTTTTAACCTGCTCAAAAAACGCTCTCCTACGTCTGCAAAAACCAAATTCATCTTCATCTGATCTTTGAATGTTCTGATCACTTGTTCGGACTCGTCTTTACGCATTAATCCGTTATTGACATATACACATATCAGCTGATCCCCCACCGCTCTATGTACCAGAGTAGCTGCTACCGCAGAGTCCACTCCTCCGCTGAGTCCGCAAAGAACCTTTTTGTCTCCCACTCTATTGCGAATAGATTGTATCATTTCTTCAATATAATCACTGAGATCCCAATCGCCCTTTAACCCGCATATCTCAAAAAGGAAGTTTCTGAGTATTTGCTGTCCTTCCAGAGTATGCCTTACTTCTGGATGAAACTGTACTCCATATAATTGGGAATCAGTATTGCTCATGGCTGCTGCAGTGCAATTATCGGTAATCGCAGCAATGCTAAACCCTGGCGGAACAACATCAATAGAATCGCCATGACTCATCCAGACCTGAGTTTGTTTGGAAATACCCTTAAAAAGCAAACCATCTGCCAATACGTTGAGCTGAGTTCGGCCATATTCCCTTAACTCACTGCCTTTTACTTTACCTCCCAGCTGATAAGCGATAAGCTGCATTCCATAACAGATACCTAGAACCGGTATGCCCATCGTATAAATACGGGGGTCACCTGCCGGAGCATCCTTTATGTGTACGCTGGCAGGGCCTCCGGTAAGAATTATTGCTTTTGGTTTCTTGGCTTGCAGTTCTGCATAAGGTATGTCATATGGCACCATTTCACAGTACACAGCCAACTCTCTGACTCTTCTTGCAATAAGCTGATTATACTGGCCTCCAAAATCAAGAACTATAACTACTTCTTTTTCCATAATCGCACCTACTTTTCATATACTGAAGGTTTTAAAATACATATGGCGGGGTAGCCCCTATAGCGTTCCGCATA
>JAQVWS010000082.1 GCA_028709585.1 Syntrophomonas sp.
ATATCCGCCCAACAGAGCGCCGGCCAGGGTTGTAAAAAATGTCTGCAGGGAGATAGGGACAGGTTGCAGGGGGATTATTATTAAAGGCCCCAAGGCTGTCAAGGCTCCAAACATGGCTGCATATACCATGCGCCGCAGATGATTATGACTGGAATTATTCAAACTGGCTTCCTCCCCAAATTTAATAAATAACCGAACAATCAATACTGTATGTAAATCAGGATTACTAATGCTCCGTAATTCCCAGTAAATTTTGTTGTATGGGCGAAGCAAAAAAACCGAATGACAGCTTAATTATAAGGTCGCTCAAGCCTATTGTCAACCGAAATCACAACAAACAGTTAACATATAATTTATATAGTTGTAATCAAATGAGGGAAATTTCGCCTGACATGATAGTATGAATAGACCCCGAGTGATCACAAACGAGGAGAAAGCCGTTTTCGTCGATATCAATTGCTTGGCCGGTAATAAATCCATTTATGGTATCGAGGCGCAGTTTCTGGCCGATAACCATTGACATATCCTTAAACCTCTCCAGGGTAGGTGCGAAACAACCATTCAATAAGTTAAAGTAATGCTCTTCCAGGTGCTGGAGGAGTGTTTGCAGTACTTGGATTCTAGATGCATAGCGATCAAATTCAGCCCGGGCGGATGTGGCAGCAATAGGAAAATCGCTGGGAAAGTCCTGCACGGAGTTGTTGATATTCAGCCCGATTCCCGCCACTATGTATTCAATGCCGTCCATATCGGTAACCGCTTCTGATAGTATGCCCGCTATTTTTCGGTTGTTTATCAATATATCATTGGGCCATTTAATACAGGGAGAAACATTATACTCGGTCTTAATAGTTTCGGCTACTGCTACTGCAGTAACCAGAGAGACCCGGGAGATATCTTTCAAAGGCAATGCAGGGCGCAGAATTACTGACAGATAGATGCCTTGGCCGGAGGGAGAATACCAGGTTCGGCCCCGGCGTCCTCTGCCTTCGGTCTGCATTTCCGCTATGACCAGAGTGCCTTCTGGATATCCCTGAGCGGCCAGATGACGAGCCTGGTTGTTGGTTGAATCAATTTGCTGGTAATAAAAATAATCCTTACGGCCTAAAACCTTGGTGGTAAGGCCAGTGCAAACTTCTTCCGGAGACAGGAGATCAACATGAGTACTAAGCTGGTAGCCTTTTTTGGGGGAAGATTGTATGCTATAGCCTTCAGCCTGGAGCTGCTTAATTTGTTTCCAGACAGTAGTCCTTGATACTTTGAGGATTTCACACAATTTTTGTCCGGAAAGCCACTGTCCGCTATTTTGTTTCAAGGCATTTAAAACTGCATCACGAAAGGACATATAACACATCTCCCACTTATTGATTATGTTTTGATTATATTATATTTATGGGCACTAAGCTATCGCCGTACATAATAAGGCTATTAGCGAGGGTATGGGGAATAAAAATATAATTATTTTACGTGCATAATTTCTGTTATGCAAAGTTTAAGGTGTACAAAAACAACAACAGTTGGCTATAATAAAGACAGTATATTTATAAATGCTTCCCAATAGTTTATAAACATACTGTCTTTAGAGAGCCAATTGCCAGAGAGGAGAAGATATTTTTGGATTATCAGAAGTACTCATGGAATACTAACCGCTCGCTGGTTTTGATTGAGGATATGATGAATAAGCAAATCCAGGTTATCCATCCAGGAGATTCATTTAGGACAGCTATTGGAATTTTCAGTAAAAATAAACAAGAAACGATTCCGGTAGTTGATGATAAGGGAATGCTGATTGGAGTATTGTCCAACAGCAGACTATACAAGGCGCTGCTGGACGGAATAAGCCTGGATGATTCTTGCACGCCATATATTATTGACTCTCCCAAATTTTTTAGTGCTGGCACCAATTACAATACAATCTCCCAGATGATGAGTGAGAATAATAAGAGCCTGGGAAATGTGCCGGTGGTTGATGAAAACGGAAAAGTTGTTGGGATTGCAGGCAACAAAGAATATCTAAAAACCAGCCTTTCATTGCGGGACAAGTCTAATGTGCTGCTGGAATCTATCTTTCAGGCCATGCAGGAGGGCATCATTACCGTAGACAGAAAAGGCTGCATCCTAAGAATCAATCAGGCGGCGCAAAAAATGTTCGACATAACCCTGCCGGAAATTCAGGGCTTACATATTAATGATGTTTTCCCGGAGATTAAATATACCGGCAAACGCAGTCTGGGATTAAGATGCAAGATCAGATCGGTGGCGGTAATTGCCTACCAGTCCCCAATAATGGAGCATAGAAAACAAATCGGTACTAATCTGATATTTCTGGATGTAACAGATGCAGAAGCAATTGCTAAAGAACTAGAGATAGTCAATGAACTGCAGACCAGCTTGATGGGAGTCCTCAGTGCATCTTCAGACGGAGTCTTTGTCACTGACAAATCCGGGGTGGTTAAATATGTTAATGAAATGGGCAAGCAGTTGGTGGGAGGTAAGAATAGCAGGATTTCGCGACGCAGCATAGATGATTTTCTGCGTACCAGCAGCCGTAATAAAGTAGCGAATACAGGCATTCCAGAGGTAGATACCTGCCGTATTAATGATAAAAACTGTATGGTTTCGCACGTCCCCCTTAAAAACGGTAAGGAAAATGATACTCGGCCATTTGGGGTAGTCAGCACAGTGTATCTGGACAATAATAGGGTTGCGGAAGAGTTGTCAAGAAAATGGTTTTCTTTACGTCAACAAATTAGTTATTATCGAGGCCAGCTTGAAAAACATGGCGCGGGTGAAAAGGATAGCTTTGAACATATTGTGACCAATAATAGTGATTTCATTCAGATTAAAAGAGAAGCCCAACAAATTGCCAAGAGTACTTCTACCGTTCTTTTGACTGGAGAAAGCGGGGTCGGCAAGGATATTTTTGCCCGGGCGATACATGCTGCCGGACCAAGAGCCAAAAGGCCCTTTGTTAAAGTGAATTGTGTAGCTATTCCGGAGACCCTTTTTGAATCGGAATTGTTCGGTTATGCTCCCGGCTCTTTTACCGGAGCATCCAAAAAGGGGAAAATCGGATATTTTGAGCAAGCTCATCAAGGCACTATTTTCCTGGATGAGATAGGTGATATGCCAATGTCTGTTCAGGTTAAAATTCTGCAGGTTTTGCAGGACAAGCAGTTTATGCTGGTAGGAGGTAAAAGTACCCAGGAGGTTGACGTAAGAATAGTTGCTGCCACCAACCGTAATCTGCGTGAAGCTATTTCCAAAGGCACCTTTCGGGAGGATCTTTATTATCGTCTTAATGTTATTGAACTGTTCCTGCCACCGCTGCGAGTGAGAAGTGAAGATATTCTGCCTCTGGCCGAAACCTTTATAGAAAAATATAATGATATATTAGGCACTTCTGTAGTGGGGATGAGTCGTCGCACCAAGGAAGCCTTGAAAAATTACAGCTGGCCAGGCAACATACGGGAACTGGAAAACGCTATTGAACGCGCCGCAAACTATGTTTGGGATGGAGAAATAGATGTGGAGCATCTGCCTCCTCATATTATTCGAGCTGAGAAATCATCTTACGAACAATCTTCCTATCAAATGGTTATAAATGATGTTAATAAAGAGATAATTTTAGATGCCCTTAGAAAGACCAACGGAAACAGGAGTGCTGCCGCACGGATGCTGAAAATAAGCCGTTCAGCCTTTTATGAAAAATTATCGAAATATGATATTATCTAAGCATGACGCATTCAAACAAGTATTTTGCATAGTATTTCTGCTGCAGGTTTAACCCTACTATTGATAATGGTATAATTTAAGTAATTATGCACTGGTTTGGTAAAAAGCAGCAATAATAACTACGGGTGTGAATTTGTGCAAAAGCGATATACATATTTATTTATGAGCTTGATTGTTATAGCCGTGCTGTGTGCAACGGCTATTGTTTATAAGAAACAGCCACCGGTTCCGGCGGTAGCTTTATTAGCTCCCCAATCACCGGCAGTGGCAGGTATTTTTCCGGCTCCGGATAAAACATCTTATCAAATGAGATTGCGTCTGGATGTAAGTAATAATATTCTTTATGGTACCACCCTATTAAAAACACAAAATACCTGCGGCAATAAGCTGGATGAATTATGGTTTACTGCATATCCTAACTGCTTGCAAAAAAGCGACACTACTCCCGCACCGCAGGAAGCTTATTTTGCCGGCTTTAACCCGGGTTGGCTGCGATTCAATCATGTCAAAGTGAATGGACAGGAAGTCCAATTTTTTGAAAAAGGGGTATCGATTCAAGTAAAGACAGCATCTGCAATAGCTGCCGGGGACGATATCCAGGTAGAAATAATCTGGCAAGCCAAAATACCAAGACTTAAATATCGCTTTGGCAGTAATAATACCGTATATATGCTGGGTAATTTTTATCCCGCCTTAAACGTATTAACTAAAGACGGATGGCTTAATTCTTATAACTCGGTTTTTGGTGACCCATTTTGTTTTCAAACCGCTTATTATGCCGTAAGCTTAAATATTCCTAACGCTTACAATATGGTTGCAACCGGTAGAACAGTATCCCGAACCACCGAAGATGACGGGAGGGACACCTATCTTATTGAAGCGCGTGATGCGCGTGACTTTTCGCTTCTGGTGATGTATGATTACACCGAGATTAAGCAAGAAATAAAAGGTGTGACTGTAAAATGTTATTTCCCCGGGCAACATACGGAGGTGGCTCAAAAGGTATTAAGAAAGTCGGGACAGATACTAAGCTACTATGCCAGCCGGTTCGGATCCTACCCTTATGAGGAATTTAAAGTGGCATTTGTGCCCATGCAAGGGTTTCATGGCATGGAATATTGCGGGCTGATTTTTCTGCGGGAAGATTTCCTGCAGCAGGGTTATGAGCCGGAGCGCAGCGAGTTTATTCTGGCTCACGAGATTGCGCATCAATGGTGGTATGGTATGGTGGGCAATGATCAACTGCGAGAGCCCTGGTTGGATGAAGGACTGGCCAATTGGTCTGCCTATAAATACCTGCAAGAAATAGAAGGCAAGCAAATACCATCGGGGTTGGAATATAGAAACGGCATGGACCTGGGCAAAGAAATGAGAGATATATTTTCCAGTCAGGAATATTACCGCACTGCTTATACCGGAGGGGAATCATTCTGGTTCGGGTTGGAAAAAGAGCTGGGTAACGATAGAGTTATTAAAGTTTTGCGGCGTTATCTGGCTGATTATAAGAATAAAATTGCGACTACGCAAGATCTCATGGATATAATAAAAATGGAAGCTGGTCAGGATATGAGCGAGTACATCTACAAATGGTTCCCGCCCAAACCCTAGCCGCATTTTTGCAGCATTTAAGGAGGCTTGTAATGAATCCTATCCAAAAAATTCGGGAGGAACTAAAAGGTTCAATAATAAGTGCCCTGGAAAAATCCAGGACGGAAAACTTGATTGCCTTTGATGCCATGCCTGACTTTGTAATAGAAGTGCCCAGAGATGAGGGACATGGTGATTTTGCCACAAATGTTGCCATGCTGATGGCGCGGCAGTGCCGCATGGCTCCGCGCAAGATCGCCGAGATAATTAGCTCGCAGATTGATTATAACCAGATTCCGCAGCTAAAAAAAATGGAGATAGCTGGAGCTGGATTTATCAATTTCTTTTTAAAGCCGGACTGGCTAGTTGTCCTGCCGGGGATAGTTGCCGAACAAGGGCCAAGATGGGGCAGCAGCCCTTCCCAGAATCAAAAAGTACAGGTGGAATTTGTAAGCGCTAATCCTACCGGAAACCTTCACATGGGGAATGCCCGGGGAGGGGCAATTGGAGATACCCTGGCCAACATTCTTGCTTATGCAGGTTATGAGGTAGAGCGTGAATTTTATATAAACGATGCTGGGAATCAGATTGATATTTTTGCTCAATCCTTGGAAGCCAGGTATCTGCAATTAATGGGAGCCAAGATTGAGTTTCCCGAAAATGGCTATGCGGGCCAAGATGTGGTGGATACCGTTAAGAACATCATCCGGGATTATAAAGACTCATTACTGGGCATGACAGCGGAAGAAAGGCAGGAATTGGTAGTTAATTATGCCCTCAAAGAGAAAATACAATATATCAGAAATACCCTGAGTGGTTTTGGGATAACCTATGATGTATGGTTCAACGAAAAAATCTTACACCAAACCGGCAAGGTAGATGAGATTATAAAAAACCTTACTGATAAGGGCTATATTTACGAAGAAGAAGGCGCCTGGTGGTTCAAATCCACTCTCTTCGGAGATGAAAAGGATGAAGTAGTGATCCGTGCCAATGGCTTGCCTACCTATTTTGCTTCCGACATTGCATACCATCTCAATAAATTTGAACGGGGATTTGACCGGGTCATAAATGTCTGGGGAGCTGATCATCATGGGCATGTAGGGAGAATGAAGGGAGCCATACAGGCTCTGGGATATGATGCCAACCGGCTGGAGATTCTTTTGATGCAGTTAGTACGTCTGTATCGCGGCGGAGTTATAGTCCGAATGTCCAAAAGAACTGGAACCACAGTGTCTTTGGATGAACTGATTGAAGAAGTAGGCAAAGATGCGGCTCGTTTTTTCTTTGTTATGCGCAGCCCGGATAGCCAGATGGATTTTGACCTGGATTTGGCCAAAGAAAAGAGTCAGGAAAATCCGGTGTATTATGTTCAATATGCCCACGCTCGCATTCAGAGTATTTTTCGCCAGGCCAAGGCGGCTGGCGTTCTGGTAAAGGGTGTGGGAGAAGTCGACTTTTCTATTCTGGGGACGGAAGAAATGCAAATTCTAAGGAAAATTGCGGATTTTCCTGATGAGATTGCTACAAGCGCCAGGATGCTGGCACCTCACCGGATTGCTCATTATGTTCTGGAATTGGCAGGACTTTTCCACAGTTTTTATAATCATCAACGGGTATTGAATGATAATAAAGCCTTGCAGGATGCGAGGCTGGCGCTTATGGGAACGACGCAGACAACTATCAGGAATGCTTTAAATATACTGGGCATATCAGCCCCGGAACAAATGTAGGAGGGATTTTATGCAAAAAAGGAAAAAAAGTGAAGCGGATTGGGCTATGGAAGTATTGTCACAGAGGCAGGAACCAGTTTTTTATGATGAATTGGTAAAGGAAATTGCTGTTAAAATGGGCAAGCAAACCGACCCGGCCACCTTGACTTCCATTTATACCCGCATTAATCTGGATAACCGGTTGGTTTATCAGGGAGCTGGATATTGGTATTATGATGCCAACAAGATCTACCGGGAGCAATAGATATGAAGATAAAATGGAGAGGACATGCGTCTTTTATTATTGAAGCGGGGTCTAAAAAAATAATAACCGATCCATTTGCTGAACAGTATGGTTATCCCTTGCATCCGGTGAGCGCAGACATTGTAACCATCAGCCATGAGCATAGAGATCATAATGCGGTAGAGACCATAGAAGGCCAGCCCCGTATTATTCGGGGTGCTGGTTTGGAAACTATGGGAGAGATTACGATCCAAGGCATAGCCTCCTTTCATGATAAGCAACAAGGTCAGGAGCGCGGCCAAAATACTATATATAAAATATCGGCCGAAAGTATAGAGCTGGTGCATTTAGGTGACCTGGGGCAGATGCTGTCTGCAGAGCAGGTTCGGGAGATTGGCAAGGTGGATGTTTTGCTGCTGCCGGTGGGGGGCAGGTATACTATAGATGCCCCCGAGGCCGTTAAGACAGTAAACCTTCTGCAGCCCAAGATTGTTATTCCCATGCATTACAGCACCCCCCATTTAACCTTTGAGTTGGCTCCCCTGGAAAAATTCACTGCTAATTATGACCAGATCATTAAGAAACCGGTTCTGGAAATAAGTAATAGTGATCTGGGGGCGGATATGAAAATTATAGTCCTGGAGTATATCTAATAACTGACCAGGCTAAGCTTGACCGTTAAAGCATAAGAGGGGTAAAATTCAATAGGTTGGGATTATTGTTGCGGGAAAGAGAGGTCTAATTTAAGTGACGAAGTATATATTTATAACCGGTGGCGTAGTTTCTTCGTTAGGAAAAGGAATTACGGCTGCTTCATTGGGTCGGCTGTTAAAAAACAGAGGCCTCAAGGTATCATTGCAGAAATTTGATCCCTATATAAATGTAGACCCCGGGACTATGAGCCCTTACCAGCACGGCGAAGTCTATGTTACTGAGGATGGAGCCGAAACCGATTTGGATGTGGGACATTACGAAAGATTTGTAGATGAGAATCTCAGCAAATACGCCAATGTTACTACCGGCAGGATCTATCTGTCCGTTATAGATAAAGAGAGACATGGCGATTACCTGGGGCAAACCGTTCAAGTCATCCCCCACATTACTAATGAGATTAAAGAGCGGGTTTTGATGTTAGAGAGGATTAACAGTGTATCCAAACCGGATGTAGTTATTACCGAAATAGGAGGTACGGTTGGAGACATAGAATCCCTGCCTTTTTTGGAAGCCATTCGCCAATTAAAGTATGAACTCGGTAAAGACCGGGTCATGTATATTCACCTCACCCTAATCCCCTTTATAAAAGCAGCTGGAGAACTGAAAACCAAACCCAGTCAGCACAGTGTCAAAGAACTGCGCAGCATCGGGATACAGCCGGATATTTTGGTTTGCAGAACGGTTAAATCCATATCGGCTGATATAAAGGCAAAACTGGCGCTATTCTGTGATGTAGAAAAAGAAGCGGTTATCCAAATGATGGATGCGGAATCTATCTACGAAGTTCCTTTGATGTTAGCTCAGGAAGGTTTTGACCGAGAGGTTGTCAAGCGATTGGGGATTAATTGTGGCGAAGCAGATCTTACCGAGTGGGAAGAGATGGTCAAGCGCGTCCGTAAACTGGATAAAAAAGTTACGGTTGGATTGGTAGGCAAATATGTGGACTTGCAGGATGCTTACCTGAGTATTGTGGAATCTTTGCGCCATGCGGGTTTTCAAAACGAGTGTGACATTGATATACGGTGGATTAATGCCGAAGATATTGAAAAAGCAGGGCCTGATCAGCTATTGGCAGGAGTTGACGCTATACTGGTTCCCGGCGGGTTTGGGGAGCGAGGCATCGAGGGTAAGATAGCCACAGCCGGGTATGCCCGCCGAAACAAAATTCCGTTTTTAGGAATATGTTTGGGGATGCAGTGTGCGGTTATTGAATTTGCCCGCAGTGAATGTGGTCTTGTCGGTGCCAACAGCTTTGAATTTGATGCGAATACCCCGCATCCTGTGGTGCATTTGATGTCAGATCAGGAGAATATAGCCAACAAAGGCGGTACCATGCGGCTGGGGGTCTATCCCTGCGAACTTATTGCGGGAACCAAGGTTAAGGACGCTTATGGGCAGGACTCCATTAAAGAACGGCATCGCCATCGCTATGAAATAAACAATCTTTATCGTGAGAAACTGGAGCAAAACGGTATGAAGATCAGCGGAATTTCTCCCGATCAGACCCTGGTGGAGATAATCGAGATAACGAGCCTGCCCTGGTTTGTGGGGTGTCAATTCCACCCCGAATTCAAGTCGCGGCCTAACCGTCCCCACCCGCTGTTTTTAGGTTTAATAAAAGCGGCTTTAGACTAAAGCCCTGAAACTATATACCTTCTTAGGCCCATGAGGCTTGCTGGACAGTTAAAGCAAGCCAATTATTCATTAACCTAGCTTTATAAGCAAAGCCAATTAATGTGTTTTGAACGTTTGGCATTTGTTCTCCTCGTTCATTGCAGCAGTTGGACAGCTTTATGGCCAGCCATGACAGCAAGGTTAAATGTATAGTTAATTGGATAAAGGGCAAAACTAGAAGAATTCCAAGGGAGAGCATTTATGTACACCACCAGAATCATAGATATAAAAGAAAAAGAACGCTACAATAGTTTTGTCAAAAATCATCCGCAAGGCCACTTTCTGCAAGTCTGGGAATGGGGAGAGGTTAAACGAAGTACGGGCTGGCAGCCTTTACCTTTGGTATTGGAAAGGGATGGAGATATAGTGGCATCCTTACTGATACTAAAAAGGCGTTTGCCCTTGCGGGGCTTGAATAGATGTATTTTTTACGCACCGCGCGGACCGGTAGCAGATATTGACAGCCCGGAATGCTGTCAGGCTTTGTTTGCCGGAGCAGAGCGGGTTGCCCAAGACCATGGGGCTATATTTCTCAAGATTGATCCGGCAGTTCCCATAACTAACCAGGAGTTTAAAAAAACCCTCCAGCAATGCCATTTTAACTGCAATGATACCGGCATGGACTTCGAAGGGGTACAACCGGCTTTTGTAATGCAATTGGACATCCAACCTTCCGAAGCAGAGTTATTGGCGAACATGCACTCCAAAACCCGTTACAATATTAAGCTGGCTCAGAAAAAAGGGGTTACCATAAGACCGGCGGTGGGCAAGGAAGACCTGCAGGTTTTCTATGCCATATTGCAGGAAACTGCGAAGCGGGATAATTTCTTGATACGAGGCTTAGTCTATATAATTTATTGC
>JAQVWS010000194.1 GCA_028709585.1 Syntrophomonas sp.
AGAAATGGAATTCGCATCCTTTAGATCACAAATGCTAACCGGCTTTAAAACTGCAGCCCCAGAGTTGGCTGCATCCTTTCCCGATGACGCGGCTATTCTGGCTTTTATGATGCAGGCCATGGCACCCCCGGCTCTAACGGTTAGTCGTGTCCGCTATGCAGAAGATACTCTAATGGAGTATCTGCAGTATGGGGTTCAGCAATACGTTATACTCGGAGCCGGTATGGACCCCTTCGCTTTTCGTCGACCAGAGCTGATAGAAACCCTCCAGGTATTTGAAGTAGACCATCCTGCCACGCAGGACTACAAACGTATACGCTTGAAGCAGTTGGGCTGGGAATGCCCATCACAGTTGCACTTCGTTCCGGCCGAATTTACAAAAGAGAGCGTAGCTGCAGTGCTTAAGCGTTCAATGTATAATCCAAAATTCCTTAGCTTCTTCAATTGGCTGGGAGTAACCTACTACTTGCCTCGTGACGTGGTATTGGCCACGCTACAATCAATTGCCGACATCGCGCCGGCAGGCAGCACGATTATTTTTGATTATTTCGATACTGATTTGCTTATTCCCGAAAAAGCCGCTCCGCGTGCGCAGCAGATCCTGTTGTTAGGTGAACAAATAGGAGAGCCGATAAAAGCAGTTTTTGATCCTGCTAAGCTGACCAATGACCTCGCCAATGCAGGGTTTCGTCTCGTGGAAAACCTGAGTCCGCAGGAGATCCAGAAACACTACTTTAATGGGCGCTCCGATAACTATTACGCCTGCGAAAATGCCCACTTTGCATGTGCAGTGGTAGAATAGCTCAGCCTCACTCGTATGAGGTCTACGGGTGGTAAGACGAAGGCAAAAGGTAGATAAATGACGATGCTATGGGAAGGAGGATAAATTTTATCACTAAATTAACCATTACTATTGGGGAATTATTGCAAAAATCAGGAGGTGGGTTCTATGGAAGGCAACCCTAAACTATCAAAGTCAAAAGCCTATAGGGGACCAATTGTCGGTATTATTGTGTTGGGCTTGGTCTTTTTTGTTTCCGCCGGCTCCCTGAGGTACTGGCAGGCCTGGATTTATTGGACGATATTTTCGTCCCTCACCCTTTTCATTACAGTCTATTTCTTCAAAAGAAGCCCCGAATTATTAGCCAGGCGAAATCAGGTTAAAGACCAGAAAACGGTAAAAAAAATTCCTGCCTTCTTAAACCTGTATATACTCGCTTATTTAGTCCCTGGTTTTGATTTTCGCTTTCACTGGTCAATGGTACCGGTTTGGGTGGTTGTTGCTGCTAATCTTATGGTTTTCCTAGGCTACGTTTTTATCATCATAGTTTTTAAGGAAAACAGCTACGCTTCGGCCAATATAAAGGTTGAGAAAGAACAGCAGATTATATCAACTGGCCCCTATGCCATAATACGTCATCCCATGTACACAGGACTGTTGGTGATGATATTATTTGCTCCCCTGGCCTTGGGTTCCTATTGGGCTATCATACCTGGTCTTCTTTATATACCATGGACGGTCATCAGGATAAAAAACGAAGAGGAACTGCTGTTAAGAGAGCTTCCAGGGTACAAAGATTATTGTCTAAAGATACATTATCGGTTGATTCCATCAATTTGGTAGAATGAATATGGCAATTAATTAAAATATTGGAAAGGAGTTATATTAATGAGTGATTTTAATTATGATTCATACTGCGGATTATATTGTGGAGCATGCTCCATCATAAAAGCTTACCAATCAGGGATTAAGGACCCCTTCGCCTGCTTTTGGAGCGATGAAGCGGGTGCGGAACTGAAATAATGACAATACTGTTACGGTGTGGATTTCTTTTGATGCTTTGAAAAAATCATCAAACAAAATGGCAAAAAGATTCATAACTATTTAAACTATTTATAATATTTGCGAATATCTACAATGCAAGGAGGTTATATCATATGGAAGACTTCTTTATGAAGTTCAAGGAATTTGCAGTGGTCGGTTTATCCAGCAACTCTAAATCTTTCAGCCGGGGTGCCTGCAATTATTTGAAATCCCAAGGCTACAGCATCTATCCGGTTAACCCTAATGTGAAGGAGATTGATGGTCAAACCTGTTACAGTTCGCTGGATTCCGTACCCCAGGTGCAAGCGGCGATATTTTTCACCAATCCCCGAGTCACTGTGGAGCAGCTGGCGATATGCAAGGAAAAAGGCATAAACCAGGTGTGGTTTCAGCAGGGTTCAGCCAATGCTTATGTGATTGATAAAGCCAAAGAATTAGGCCTTCAATACAAGAATTCCTGCGTGTTCCTTCATCAACCGAACGCCGGTTTTCCTCATAATTTTCATCGCTTTATTAACAAAGTTTTTAAGATTGATATGTAATAAAGCAAACGGCTATAAAGTACTGACAGCCTAAGCAATCCTGAAAACCAAAGGATTGCTTAGGCTGTCGCTTCACATTATCCATATTCAGTTCTGCGCAGTATGTTTATTATGCACAACAATTGTAAAAGTAAGTTATACTGAACATTAGTAGAATAATAGCGTTTTGAAGATA
>JAQVWS010000083.1 GCA_028709585.1 Syntrophomonas sp.
GACTGTACCGCCAGTTCCCGCATTCTTTGCAGGATGGCGTGGGTCTCATTCAATGCACCTTCAGCCGTTTGGATAAAGGAGATGCCGTCCTGGGCGTTGCGGCTGGCCTGATCCAGACCTCTAATCTGGGAACGCATTTTTTCGGAGATGGCCAGTCCGGCAGCATCATCAGCAGCGCGATTGATGCGCAGGCCTGAAGACAATTTTTCCAGAGCCTTGGACATTCCCTGATTGTTGAGTACCAGCTTGTTATAGGTGTTTAGAGCCGGTATGTTGTGGTTAATAATCATTTAATATACCTCCTTGTAAATTTAGCTCCTACGTCCTTGTAGGGCTTTTAAGTTAGCTTTCACTGTGCCTATGAGGTCTTTAGTATCGACCTTTTAACCAAACACCTCCTTCCACTCCATATAATTGTCGGGTTCTTTATAAGTGTAATGGCATTTTACTCAAGAGTTGCAGGCACAATTAAAGAGCTAATTTTAATATCGTTTATTCATCTAAAAAAGTTTAATACTACATAATTTTTATATTTTTAGTATTATTGAGAATCTGCTCCCAGTTTCTGCGACAGCCAGGCCATCTGTTCATTGCCCCTCTGTACCACCTTTTCCATAGCTGCGAACTGGCGGTAATATCTATCCTCCAAATTCTTCATGTGATCCAATAGAGTGTTTATCCTGTCATCCACACGCACTATATTATTGGTTAGAAAACTATTGTCATAAATCGCGCTTTCGCTGCCGGCCTTGTCGGTCAGGCTCTGCATGGCATTGGTAAGATTATCATATAGTTTTAAACCTATTCCTACATTATAGGTAACATAATTACCGTCTTCATATACCGTCTGGGTCATATTGAACAGTTCCATAACATCCTCAGGATTATCCTGCAGTGCCTCACGCAGCTTGTCTTCATTAATGGTTAATTTACCGTTGTCTTTACTGCCGGTAATATAATCCGAAGTGGTGATGCCGATGGATTCAAGGCTCATATATCGTGCATACTTCACGTCCTGAGTGGGGCTCAAGAGGTTGCTTTTGGCTGTATATAGACCGTTGCCGATGTTCGCACCGGTTTCTTGGCCCAATTTCAACGTGTCTGCCAAAAATGAATTGCTGTCGGACACTATTTGTAATTCCGTATCCTGGTCAAGAGTAGCTAAGGTAAAAGTATTGCTGGCTGCAGAATAGGAGGCCCTGATCCCGCTGCTATAGGTATTGGCATTTATGGCATTAGCCACATCATTAATATTGGCAGTGTCAGCATCGAAGTTATAGACCTTTTCCCCTCCATCCTTCCCCTGCAGGGTAAAGCTGACCGTTCCGGCAAGGCCGAATTGAGCAGCCAGGGTAGTGTCATAAGCAGCTATGCCCGACTGGCTGACCAGTGTAACCTGAGGCTCAATAATTTTGAGGGTGCTGCTGTTGCTTAATATACCAGTAGTAGTCATTCTTAAATTAGCAACCAGATTTTGCAGCAGGGATTCATGGTTCATGATGCCTTTTTTAGCGTTCTCCTCCCATTGTTCAATCTGTTTTTCGCTCATATCTTCTTTCTGCTCATCGGTAAGGGGCTGGTATTTAAAACTATGACTGGATTTGTCGTATTCCCGTCTCTCATTCAGTTTCACATTAATATTTTCTATGGTCTGGTTGTAGGCCTCAACAAAGGCCTTGATTTTATCTACTGCGGCATCGACATTCTGGCTGATCGTTACAGCTGCTGTCTCCCCGGCCTTCTTTAAATTGAAATTAATATTATTGAGGGTGAACTGATTGGACTTGAAAACGATATTCGCAGCCCCGTCATAATCTATGGAAGCATCGGTGCCTTTGTATTCTCCCGGGTCCATGCCCAGCTTTAGGGTGGTCTTAATAAAAGAATCCGGGTCAGCTTCCAGATTTATCACCTGGTCAGCGCCTTTGTCTGCCGTGGCCAGGACAAAGCGGTTGCCTCCTTCCGAATATCCGGCATTTATCCCGCTGGTAGCTGCGTTGTCGTTTATCGCGTTGACTACATCACCTATACTTTTGCTGGCGGTATCAAAACTATAATCATGTGATACCCCATCCTTGCCTTTTAAGGTAAAGCTAACCGTACCACTAATCCCAAACTGTTCCGCCAGGGTATCCTTATAGGCTGCCAATTCTTCTGTAGTTATCCGGGTTACCCCTGACATCAGGCTGTTTACTTTTATAATATGGGTTCCACTTTCAGCGTCACTGGTGGCAGTAACATTGAGCACCGTTTCATCACTGGATTCGGCCTTTTTCCCCGTAAAAGTGGAGGGAAGCTTAAGATCAGACATACTATTGCGAAACGCCAGTAATTTCATATTCGTTTCCCGGTAGCTGTCCCGCTGCCACTCCAGTATCTGTTTTTTTTGCTTCTGTCTGTCTATCTTGGCTGTTTGCCCGGACAGCATTTGCTTTACGATGCTGTCGATATCCATGCCGCTAATGAGACCGCCTATTCTTATACTCATGGTATCTTGCCCTCCCTGTTCATACAAATATTGCCTGGGCTATTCTTCACCTGCATCCTTATAATTAATCAAAGCAGATAGATTATCTTTCAGTCGGGTCAGGTTCTCCGTTGCTTTGCGGTTTTCGTTTTTAATCTCTTCATAAATTTCCTGGCGGTAAATGCTGACATTTTTAGGAGCATCTATCCCTATCCTTACATTGTCGCCCTGAACATCAACGATGCTTATCCGTATATCATCCCCAATGATTATAGACTCGCCTTTTTTTCTGCTTAATACCAGCATCGGCTAACGCCCCTCTCCGCTGATTGCCGATTTTTGCTCCTGGGGGAAAATGTAGTGGCGGGTGGTATAGGATGTTTTAACACCTATATATTGAATACCCTGCCGGCTTTCCGGGTTGATTATCAGTGGTGCAAGCAGGTTAGCCGTAGTCAGCTTAAAATCCTCAGGCACAGTCAAAACCAGATATATGGACATCGGCTGGCCTGCCTCTTTTATTCCTAGATTGCTCAGATATTCATCGTCAATATTAATTTCATAATCGGGAAAAAAGGTAAAGGGTTCAGCTACCAGCAGACACAGATCCGCTTTGAGGACCGATTGCAGATAGAAAAAAGGCCCTTTTCCCTCCATTGGAATCAGCACAAATTCCTTGACTTCTTCAAAGGCTGGTATGCCCTCTGGAAAATTAATTATGTATTTTTCATCAATTTCAAATTCGCCTGCTAAACTACTGGCTATTTTCATAGGACGCTCCCCTCACTAAACATTTTTAAGCACTAGCATTCAATTTCTGTCCGGTGCAGTACATTCTTACATAGTTTTTCTGTAACAGGTATATCTGCAATTTCCCCATCTCGAAGTTATTCTCTACCCTCCCCCGGCGCAGGTTAGCGTTCACCTGGGCAGGTCGAAAGCTTACCTCCACTGGCTCCACATCAAAGCTTATTTCAGGTCTTTGCTTGGGTATGGACCTACAGTTGAAATTAAGTCTGTCCTCAAAAAGGGGAATATCACCTGCGATATCCTGTACCGTAGCCCCATTAATTTGGGCCAGCTGATTGCCCTCGGAAACCCTCCTGCCGATGCCCTCCATGGCCAATGAATAAGCTCTGCTGACACAATCAGCCGATAAAACAGAGGGACTCTTCAGCCCCGCGTCCGCAAAACATTGGCTCTGGTCTATATGAATGCGGGGGTGGGAAGAATGCATCTCCAATTCCGCAGGACTGGTCTGTATTTCTATACCGGGCAACGTACTCTGCAGTTTCAGGGTTGGCTCCCGAATTTCCATGCCAATCCTGGCATATTGCTGTTCTATTCTTAACTGCAGCATTCGCTCACACCTCCGTCACTACCTTAGAAAGTCCACCAGGGTAGGCTGAATAATCCTGGCACCCGCAGCCAGGGATGAACGATATACATTCTCCTGCATTTGCAGGTTCATAATAACCTCGGCCTCGTTGGCATCTTCGTTCTTGGACAGAAGATCGGTGAAGTTCTCCTGGGTAGATATCAGCCGGCTTTGCTGCAATTCCAAGCGGTTAACCCGGGCACCTGTGGTGGCCCGGTAGAGCAGCAGTTCCTTCAATCTGACATCATTGCCGGCCAGTTCATTACCTACCTGGGGCAGCTTGCCTATTTTAATCTTGCGGCACAGATCGTCCACATAGCTGAATATGCCAGCTTGATAATCAAATGAACTCTGGGGCTTGGTGGGGTCGCTGGCAGTAAAAGTATCAGTTTTCAGGCTGATAATGCCATCATAAGTCAGACCGGTCTCCTCATTTAAGGTAAAGAATTTTAAATCCCGGGTATGATTATCAAAAAAGCCGCTTGCGAAAGAATAACCTTGATGGCTTTCAGCAGTGCTTTTACCATAGCGATCCAAAAAAGTGTAACCCATATCAACCCTTTGGGCATTAACGTCTGTTTGCTGCGCGATGGCAGAAATTATGGTTTTGTCACCTTCAGCCAGTTGCGGATTGCGGGGATCAATTCCGCCCAGAGCCGCTCCGCTGTCATTCCAGATTACGATATCATCCGGAAAAGAAGGGTTAGGCGTGCCGTCAGGATTATTAAAGGCTGAAGACGGTATGGTAAACATGGCCTCTCCATTTGCCGTTTCCATATTTATATCTATATCGGATAGCTCTACATATTTATATGCCCCGTCAGCTGCGTATACATGTCCCTTGATGTCTACGGTTACCTTGGGTATATCATCATATACCCAGTTGGTGCCATTAAACACAGCTTTTATCGGCGTATATTCCTTGCCGTCAGCCCCGTATATTTTGCCCTTGTCTAAACCCCCCACATCATTGTTCCAGATAATTGTATCTCCAACTGATGGCGTGCCTCCTACTGCAAAAGTCACTGTATTGGCCGCATCATTATAGGCTGCGCTGGTTAAAGTCCCCGTACTTCCTTGCGCAGGGGTATAAATGTAATTAGTGGTCAGGTCGGCAGCGTTGGGGATTGCAACCAGAGCATCGTTTACATCCCGCATATACATAGTCTGATCGAAATTTAATACCGGTGCTGTATTGGTGGGGTCGGTGATAGATACCCGGGGCGTACCCGGAGGATAAACCGCCTGAACCTTTTTTACCTCCAGCATTATGGAAGCATTATATTCAGAATCCGCTGCGCCGGCTGCTTTGCCAATACCCAAGCTGGCACCGGTGTCTGCATCTTTATAAAAAAACGTGCTGTTTTTATTTATAGAATTCAAATAACTCTGGCTTTCGGCAGCTATGGAATTTGCTATCGAACCTACCAGAGTGTTAACTCTATAATGGCCCTCCTGAATACTCTCGGCTTGTATCTGTTTTATTCCCGAACTGGGCTCAATGTTAAGCTCATTCAGACGCCCCATGAAAAACTTCTTCATATCGGTAATATTCATGGCCATTTTCTCGCCCGCGCTGACCTCAATTTTCAGAATTTCTTCATTTCCCACCCACTCACCATCTTGATAAGGGGGTTCGGTCACATTGGTTCCCGAAAAGATATATTTACTGCCATAGGTAGCATTAGCTATTATTTTCAACTGGCTGTTTAATTCCTCAATCTCTCTGGATATTGCTGCGTACTCATCCGTATTATTGGTGCCGGTGGCCGCTTTTACGGTCAACTCGCGAATCCTTTGCATAACTTCATTAACACTCTGGTAAGAAGCATCAGTGGTTTCCAGAAAGTTAATAGCATCAGCTATATTAGCCAGATATTGCTCACCTTCATATAAACTGGTACGCAGACGCAAAGATTTAACTACTCCCGCCGGATTATCAGAAGGCTTATTGATCTTCCGGCCGGTTGATAACTGCTCCATGTATACTTCCATGTTGTTCATATTGGTATTTAGGTTTCTTATCAGGTCATTTACCATCATTCTGTTGGTAATTCTCATTGGCTGTTTCCTCCCAACCCGCTAATTATCTTCCTACTACACCCATGCCATTTATTATGGTATTAAGTGCTTCATCAATAGTAGTAATAAACCTGGCTGCAGCGTTATAAGCCTGCTGGAATCTAATCATATTAGTCATTTCTTCGTCCATGGAGACGCCGGAAACAGACTGGCGTTTGTTCTCCAGTTCATTCAGCAGGGTCTGCTGATTTTTTACCATCCGCTGGGATTCCTGGCTCTGAACCCCTATGTCCGCAGTTATTGTGCGCCAGTAATCGTCTATGGTTACGGTTTGTACCATTCCATTATTCTCCAGGGGCTCCTTATAGTAAGAGAAATAAGCGGCCGGAGCAGTTGCCGGAATGGAAGCAGTACTGGCGGTAGCTAATGTGCCGGTGTTGAGATTCAGATCTATAGATCCATTATAGCTCCTGCCAAAGAACTCATTATTCCTCTTGGCATTCAGTGTAAAAAAATTCAGTTTGGTAGTAGTGCCATCCAGGACCGTATCATTAAATATAAACCTATGATTGCACATACTGGGATTATTAAAATCAAAGGCAATATCCACCTGCTGATAATCAGTAGCTGCCGCTGCAGCCGCAGTAAGGTTCAGTATCCCTTTATCGCCCACTTTCAGCTCGGCGGCATCAACATTGTTTTTCTCATCCAGACCAGAAACCTGGAAATTGAGTCCGCCTATGGAAACAATTTGCGATGCCAATCCACTGTAATGCAGCATAAGAGTCCCCGAGCGCTCGGTATAGGTTCCGTCCCGGTTATATTCATGGGATACATAATTATATGCAACCTGCCCGGAAGCAGGATCAACTGCAGTAACGGTTAGTTCAATAGAGGCATTGATGTCGAGAGTGGCCGCATTAGTAACGGTTCCTATACTTCCGCTGCCGAATATACTCTTAGCAGTCTTCTGGTTATAACTTTGTATCTCCTGCAAAATAGCATCTGCCGCGCCCGGCTGGTTAACCACTGTTTGGATCTGATATGCTCCACTCTGTAAATTGTTTTTTTGTATATCCTGAATACCTGAATCAGGGTTGATTATATCCAGATCGGACACTGTATCGGAATAGAAGAACAGTTCCAATCCATCGCTGCGCACCTTTACCGCCAATTCTTTTTCATCCAGTTGTTGTTGGATTTCCTTTACCAGACTTTGCATATCCGAAAATGTGTTGGGAGGATTCAAGGTAATGGTATGTGCTGCATTGGTATCATTGCCATCATCAATAATAAAACTTAAAGGGGCAGTGTCAGCCAAATTTATATTAATTCCTTGGGTTTTCAAATCGTACTCAACATTGTTTAAATCATGTTTTAATTCGGCAATTTTTAACGCATTGGAGCCGTCCCCAAAATTTAATTTATTGCCGTTTTGATCCCAGGTTCTGCTGCTGGCGGCGGCAATGTTTTTAGGGTCCAGCTCAATTTCTGCCCTTACTTCCATAAACTGAGCCCAATTTTGCAAGTTTTCCGGATCATCGGGAGGCACAAAGAAATTATTGGGCACCCCTGCATTGTTGTCGGGATATGCAGTCTTATTATTAAGGCTGTAGCCTCCCCGGTGCAGTTCATTGGTTTTAAGGATAACAGATTTGGCCATCTTGTTTAGTTGGTCAATCATAATGGGGATGACTTCTTTATACTCTGAAGGAACCACTTCCTGCTCAAGGTTGGTTTTACCCCGGACATCAAGAAGGCCCCGCATTTCTCCGCCATTGATCTGGGCCCGCATTTGGGTATCCTTCCAGATCACCATGTACATACTCTGATCGTCTTTGGTGGTATCAAGTTCCCGGTAGGTAACTCCATCCACCAGCATTCGATCTCCCAACTGCAGTGCGATCATGTTATTAATGTCCTCATGAACCTTTATGTCGGCCAGTTTACTCACATCATCAATCAATAAATCACGTTTGTCCATCAGATCATTAGGTTGTTTGCCGGCTACAGATATAGCCAGGATTTGCTGGTTCAGCTCCGCAATCTGCTTGGCAATTGCATTAACATCCTTGGTCCTGATCCTTATTTCAGCATTTACATCCTCCCGCAGTTCAGTTAGCTGCCGATAGGTATGATTAAAAGCTTCCGCCATAGCCATGCCCCGTTGTGATACGACCGCACGTACTGCTTCACTCTCAGGGTTGCTGGAGACATCCTGCCAGGACGCCCAGAATTGGTCCATGACTTCCCGCAATCCGTCATCAGAGGGTTCGTTCAGAATAACTTCAATCTTGTCCAGGCTTTCCTGCATTTTGGTCCAGTAGCCACCGGTCTTGTTTTCCTGGCGAATTTGGGCATCTATAAAGGAATCCCGCATCCTTTGAATATAGGCAATGTCCACTCCGGTCCCCAGTTGTCCTGCTCCCGTAGTGTTGACCAGCATGGGAGCGCACCAGGGCGAAGTAGTTACAATATCAGGCACCTGTCGGGTATAACCAGCGGTGTTGGCATTGGCAACGTTATGCCCGGTTATATTCAGTGCTGTCTGATGCATCAGTACCGAACGTTTACCGATCTCCAAACCCATAAAGGTAGTTGTCATAACTTAACCTCGCTTCTTTTATAATCAAGCCTTCTTATCCAATAACCTCAAGGCTGGGCGGACCGTTGTTTCGTCTACCTGCACACCAGTATTGGTGTAGGTTCCAGCTACTTCACCATTCAACATGGATTGCATGGTATGGATATACTCCAGGGATAGATTAATCAAATCATTGTTCTCATTGTTGCTGGCCTTGAGCCTATCCAGCTGCTCCGCAATCTGTTTAACAGCAGATTGTAGTTCTGCTTCTATTTCAGGCAAATTTTGATTCACATTCAGAATTATTTTATCGGCAGAAAGCTCTTCAACTGGTATCTCCCATATTTCAGCCAGCTTAGTCTGGGATTTAAAACGGGCATCTTCCAGTTTCTCCAGATCAGAAACAAGCATGCCCTCTTTTGGTATGATTTTATTTAGTTCTTCCACCTGCCCCAGAATAATCACCTGCCGCTTCTTTTCTTCCAGCTCAAGGAGGTTTTCCAGGACCAGATTCTGTTTCTGCAATAGCTCAAGAAAATGCCTAATCTCGTTATTTAGGTTGGTTAGCATCTCTTATACCATCTTATCGACAATTGCCAGAGCAATCATCTTTTCAGCTACTTCTTCATCGGAACGGGTATAAGTACCGGTGGATATCTCTTCTGCCAGGGCGTTAACTTTATCATGCCTTATATCCTCAGCCTGCCTGGCTACTTGAAACGCCCGCTGTTTAATTCTGCTCTCACCGGATATGGCCAGCTCGTCATAAGCGGCTGTTTTGGTTTTTATGTCTTTAACCGAGTTTACGTTCGAATTCAAGTCTTTGCCGTAGGTTTTTAGCAGACTCTGAATCTTATTATTGGAAATAATCATGCTTACCACCCCAATACTTTTCTATCACCCTTTATATATAATACTTCGCATAAAAAAAGAAGAAGCTTAAAACCCATTTAAGCTCTCTTCTAATAGTTTTTCGTTATTAAACGCTTATTACCTCAATAAATCTCCTTCATGCGCTCCTATAAGATCACTTTACTCTGAATCCATGATATGCATTTTATGTACTCTTTTTTTGTTGGCCGGAGCAGGTTTAGCTTCCGCAGTAGTTCTTCTTTCGGGGGCAACCCGTCTAAGACTGTTGTCTAATATCTCCCGGCAGGACTGGCAGTACCTGCCACTATTAATCCTGCCGCCGCAGCGCTCACACTCTAATGAAGCCTGAAAACCCCGGGACTGCAGCCGTCCATCCCGAAGGAACTGCAGAATTTTTTCTTCCTCAACGCCGATGGCTTCAGCAACCTCATATATGTCGTCCCCCGGATGGTCACGCACATACTTCCTTACTAGCTGAAAAATCTTCTCTTCCTTGTCCAAACAATCCGGACATAAATTCCTGCCCATATAGCCAAAAACCCGGCCGCACTCAGGACAATTTCTTAAGCTCGCATTCATCTGCCTTTCCCTCCTTCCCAAAAATCATCTAATAACCTTTGCCGGTTGCCCAGGTAATTATACAGACCCTGGCCGCCCCGGCTTTTAAAAGGGTGCGGGTACATTCCCGGCCGGTCGATCCGGTTGTATATACATCATCGACTAAAAGAATGTTTTTATTTAATACATTGCTTTTATCTGTAATTCTAAAGGCGCACAAAAGGTTTTTCTCCCGCTCTTCGCGTGACAATTCGGTCTGAGAAGGTGTCTCCTTTACTCTCTCAATAACCGTGCTGTCCATCTTTATCCCCAGTTCTTTACCGATCTGCCGGGCCAGCAGCTCGGTCTGATTAAATCCTCTTTGCTGCAGTCCTTTTTGGGAAATAGGCACCGGTACGATCAGGTCTATCTGACCAAAGCGCGGCTCTTGCTTAATTACATTAGCCATCATGCTGCCCATTTGCGGTGCTAAATGTTTGCGCCCCATAAACTTCAATACCTTGGTAGCAATACGGTAAGGCTCTTCATAGGGGCCTACCGCCCGCGCTATTTCAAATTGGGGCGGATTGTTCCGGCAGTCAGTACACAGTGTCTCT
>JAQVWS010000084.1 GCA_028709585.1 Syntrophomonas sp.
ATTAGGTTTCATATATGATCAGCAGAAATGTATTGGCTGCCGAAAATGTTCAACCGCCTGTAAAAAAACTAATAATTGGGACGAAGGTGCCAAATGGCGCCGGGTAATCAGCAGCGGCAGGCCGGAAGTATTTCTTTCTATGAGCTGTAATCACTGTGAAAAACCGGTATGTGTTTCCGTATGTCCGGTTAAGGCATATAAAAAGAGGGCCCAGGATGGAATTGTTGTTCATGATAAGGATATATGCGTTGGATGTAAATACTGTCTGTATGCTTGCCCGTATCATGCCCCTCAATATAGCGAAGAGACCGGTAGAATCACCAAATGCCATTTTTGCTATGAACGTTTGGAAAAGGGTTTAAAACCTGCTTGTGTTGAGGCTTGTCCGACTCAAGCCCTGAGTTTCGGTAAACTTACTGAATTACAAAAGACCGAGGGAGGCGTTGCTCAAGTGCAATGGTTGCCTGCACCTGAAATCACAAAACCCTCATTGGTTATCATCCCCAAATAACAGTTAGGAGGTGCTTAAATATGGGAATGCACTGGAATTGGTTAGTTGTTATATACTTGTTTTTAGGCGGTCTGGGGGCAGGCGCTTACCTTACCTCTTTTGCCGCCGAAATGGGCTGGCTGGGCAAAAATTCTGGGCTTAAAAGAATGGGTTACTATATTGCCGGACCAGTAGTAGGTATCGGCACGCTACTGTTGGTATTTGATCTGGGTCAGGGGTTCTATAAGCCCTGGCTGTTGATTAGACTGGTGACTAATTTTAATTCGGTAATGACTTGGGGTACCATTGTACTCGGTGTTTTTATTGGAGTGGGTATGCTGAAAGGTTTTCTCACCTTTATCAATAAACCGGTTCCCAGCGTCGTCACCTGGTTTGGTGCTGTATTGGCTGTGGCTACCGGAGGTTATACCGGATTTCTGGTATCAGTTATTGAAGCCATCCCTTTTTGGAATTCAGGAATAATACCCGCTATTTTCTTTATATCAGCAATGTCTACTGGTTTATCGCTCACGGTACTCTTGAGTTCTATTTTTGAGAAAACAGAATCCGACAAAAGGCGGGAGGATCTAACTCATATTGTCCTTATTGTTGCAGAGTTAGCTGCGGTGGCAGTATTTATGGGGCTAATGATAACGGGCACTAATGGATTGATTGCTCAAAAATCGGCTGCTATGATCGTATCTGGTAAATATGCATTCCAGTTTTGGGGAATATTTATTGGCCTGGGGCTTATATTCCCTCTGGCGGTATATATTGTTCAATATTATCGCTCCAGGGCTGTCAGACCAGCTAGTAAAGCTTCTTCAGGCGGAGCTAATAATGCAGCAGCACCCAAGCTGCAGCAACATCATTCTTACCTTGCCATTATTACTGATTCTTCAGTATTGATTGGGGGACTTGCACTCCGTGCTTTAGTAATTTTTGCTGCGTTACCGATATGGGATGGAATTAGAATCCCTTAGAATAAGTTAAGGGAAGCAAGGGAATGTATCTCTTGCTTCCCAAAATCCCCTCCCTTTGCATCTGTTCCATCTCCCCCAAGAACTCTGTTATGGCAGGTTCTGATATCCATTTCCTTCTCTCAACAAATGTCTCCTGAATTTACTAATTTTATATATTTGTATATATAAAATAACTATTGGTTATGTATATTCTGGCTATATATAACCAAATTTTATGGTTTTTATGCAGGAATATTATTATTGTGTATAGAATAGTATTTGATTAGTGATTCATTAATTAAGGAGTGATGGAAATTGGATAGGGAAAAAATATGGATGATTGCCGCAGGAGTGATAATCGGAGGTTTAGCGGTTCTTTTAGTAGCAATGGGCAATCCAGGTAATATGGGGTTTTGCATTGCCTGTTTCCTCCGCGACACTGCTGGCGGTCTGGGATTTCACCGGGCAGCAGTCGTTCAGTATGTACGTCCTGAGTTAATCGGACTGGTTATTGGCGCGTTTATCGCCGCGGTGGGCAGCCGTGAATTTAAGAGCCGGGGTGGGTCATCTACATTGGTACGTTTCCTGCTGGGAGTATTTATGATGATCGGGGCCTTAGTATTTTTAGGATGTCCCCTGCGGGCCATTCTTAGAATCGGCGGAGGTGATCTCAATGCTGTGGTTGGTCTGGCAGGACTTATCACCGGTATCCTGTGGGGCGTGTTTTTCCTGAAACGGGGCTTTAACCTGGGCGCTGCCACATCTGAACGGACCAGCCAGGCAGGCGGCTATATATATATTCTGGGGGCAGCTATTTTATTGGTTCTTTTACTAATAGGGTTTAGTGCCAATCCGTCAGCAGCCGGGCCTCTTTTCTTCAGCACCACCGGTCCGGGCAGTCAGTATGCTCCTTTATGGATCTCCCTGGGGGCTGGTCTCTTAGTCGGTGTTTTAGCACAAAAGGTTCGTCTGTGCTTAACCGGTGGATTTCGAGATTTCTTTCTAATTGGTCATAAAGGTATGCTAATGGTCTATGCGATAATTCTAGTTACTGTAATCGTTCTAAATGTGTTTGTAGATAAATTCAATCCGGGTTTTGCTAACCAGCCTATCGCTCATGTTAACCATTTATTTAATTTCCTGGGTCTTTTTCTGTTGGGTCTATGTGGAGTCTTATTAGGAGGATGCCCTTTAAGGCAGATGGTTCTCGGCAGCGAGGGAGACACCGATGCTGCTGTAACAGTAATTGGTATGATAGCGGGAGCCGCAATAGCGCATAACTTTTTGCTTGCTTCCAGCGCCAAAGGCCCTACTTTAGGGGGCGAAATTGTGTTGTTGGCCGGAATTGTAATCGTCAGTATAATCGGTTGGGCTTATAGGGAGGTTGATGCATAAGATGGATACTTTAGATGTAAAAGGACTAAGTTGTCCTATCCCAGTAATTAAAACCAAAAAAGCGTTTGACGCAGGATGTCAGGAATTGCAGGTTACCGGCACAGGTAATGTCAGCCGGGAAAACATTATCAAATTCGCAAGTTCCCAGGGCTATGCCGTTAAATCTGTACTTGAAGATCCTTATGAATGGAGCATAATAATAAGTAAATAAGCCCTGCTAAGGGCGTCAGCGTGCCGATACCGTGGTCAGGGAAGCAGGGGGACGGTCCCTCTGCTTCCCTAAACCATTCTGACTTCCACAAAATCCTTGGCTGCTATAGAATCAGCAGTCACCAAGCAATCGAGGGCAATTATCTTGACTCCCTGCTTGGCAGCCTTTGCCACGGCTTCTGCAAAAGCCGGGTGGGTTGCACGGTTGGGGGCGAAGTATAAGACATCCTGCATTTGGATGATAAAAACCAGGTAAGCCTCAAATCCTTCCCTGATCGCGTGGCAAAGCCCGTTTATATGCTTAAGGCCTCGCTCCGTTGGTGCATCCGGAAAGAGCACCGCCCCGTCCTTTTCCAGGGTAACACCTTTCACTTCAACCAGTATTTTCCTATCACCAACCGCCAGGTAAAAATCAAAGCGGGATTTTAAGTACTTGTATTCGGGTTTTATAATATTTATCACCGGGAAGAAATCATTACCCAAGATCCATTCATGGAAAACCTGATTAGGTGCTTGGCTGTCAATATTAATCAGCCTTTCTCCTTTATAAACTGCCAGTAAGTCGTATTTTGTTTTCCGGTTTGGGTTGTTGACTTCCTGTACGAAGATTTCTGCACCTGGAACCAAAATCTCCTTGCACCGTCCGGTGTTTTTTACATGGCAAATTTCCTCTCGACCGCCAACTTCTATATGAGCAATAAACCGGTTGGGTCGGGAGATGAACCTTGCTTTTTCAACGTTTTCATACTGCATATGACAAGCCTTTCTATTCAATTTTGGGGGGAGTAAAGGAGAAACAATGGGTGCAAAAGCACCGATCAACATTCATTAGAGTAATTTTAGCGTCATTTAAATACCCCTTTAATGATAACGGAATAAATTTATTGGCTTTATAATGCACATACTTCTAATGGAGGTGTTGTATTAAAATGAACTTGTCTTTTAACCGCAATCTAGGTATGGTAGATCGTACGATAAGGATTATTGTTGGTATCATTATGATTTACCTGGGCTTCTTTAGTACGCTGATGATTAGTAGTTGGGTGGCCCTCGGTCTTGGTTTCTTGGGAGCAGCCATGATTATAGAGGGCAGTCTGGGTTACTGAATGGTTTATGATCTATTAGGTTGGTCAACCTATAGAGCCGCTTCACATTAGTAGTATCTTTCATCCCTCGAGTTATTTAAATATCAATACAGTTGCACTATTGCCATCTATTAGCATCTTATATTTATTCACGGACCGATTTTGGTATTCTTGCAGGAAGCGGTAAACAATTTGCCATCTCTAAGCCATTCTTATCTAAACTGCTTTTCTCCACACAAACTTTCTGTTTTCCTTTAACCATCTTGTAGTCTTATGAACCTGAAATGGTGCGTAATTTTGCTGGGCCAGTTCAACAAGTAATAATTGTCCTCGCTGGCCCGGGGACCGCAATTATGGATCATCAGCGGAACCCCGTCCCGCCCCCTCTTATCCGCTATTATGCCGATATGCTCCAGGGGCAGGCCAAATGTTACAATATCACCTGGCTGCCAGTTGTATAGATTAGTAGCATCTCCCGGCAAGATCTCCGTAGTTAGCTCCTGGCCATTGCGCTTAAAAAATACCTGCAGGTTGGCCACTCTCCTGAAATCGATGTTAGGATCGGGGCTTTTTCCGGTTGCTCCATAAGCCTGAGGGGTGCTTTTTATGTCTTGGTCCACCATTTTCTTTAGATCATAACCAGCAGCATAAAATGCTCTCCATATTACATCCGTACAGGCGCCCCGCCCCTCCGGCGGGTACCCTCCCTGAAAGTAAGCGCTGTCATAGACAGTGCCTTTTTCAACCTCCTGGCGCGCTCCATTAACGATATCTATGGAATCGGGAATGCCATTCTGGTTTTGATCCTGAGTGGAAATGAGCTGGGGCACTTCACATTTTGGCACCAGGGATTCACTTCTAAGAGTATCTGGCATAGGCAATCTGCCCGAGATATTTCCATATGCCCAGTATAGTAATATTAATCCGACCATTGTCAATAATAATATAAGCCAGCTTTTCCTGGCACCCAAACTAATCACCTCGGTGAATTTAAAATAGCACTTTGTTTATTATACGAATTCTAACTGTCATTCTTACTAACCAGCGTCCCCTATCATATCAGGATTGATAGTTTTTTCGCTGTACAAAGTCTTGCCGGGAGCAAATATGCTATAATTTGATAAAAATCAGGGGGATTGGAAATGGTCGATGTTTCAGGTCTTAACATAAGCAATACTGTTATGGAAACACTTGGTATTGAGATAACCGAGATATCTAAGGAAAAGGTAATCGCCACTATGCCCATTTCATCAAAAGTACTTCAACCATTCGGCATAATGCACGGGGGAGTATCATTGGTGATTGCTGAGACTGTGGCCTCAGCAGGCAGTTATCTGTTTATTGATCCCTCACAGCAGAAAGCAGTAGGTCTGGAGATAAACGGCAATCATATTCGCAGCGCAAGTGAAGGTTTGGTTAAGGCAGTTGGTGTTCCTGTTCATGTGGGCCGTTCAACATTGGTATGGGATATCCGCATTTATGATCAGGCTGAAAATCTTATTTGCATTTCACGCTGTACGGTTGCCATAATTAATAGAAACAATTAATATACTATTAATTTTTTCGCTGGAAATCATAATACTATTTAAATAGAATTAATACTGGATCGATTATTATTAAGTCAGACATTTTCTGAAAGGAAATGAATTATTATGAAACGCAGCAATTGGTTGTTTACTTTAGGTATATCATTTTTGACATTATCAACAATCACCTACTATATACATTATTTGATTTTTTCTGATTCAACTTACATTTTCCAATTATTAATTGCTGAACTAGCCTTTCTGCCAATTTCGACATTGCTGGTGACGGTTGTATTAAACCAATTGATGGGCAAAAGGGAGAAGACTGCCCGCATGCAGAAACTAAATATGGTTATTGGCGCCTTTTACAGTGATGTGGGCACCGATCTGCTCAAGATATTTATTGCCTTTGATTATCAAGCTGAGAATATTAGGCAAGAATTAAAAACGATTTCCAAATGGGAAAACGCTGATTTCGATCGGATGAAGAGACAAGTGGCCGGAATTAAACCGGATATAATACCCGATAAATCTAACCTGGTGGATTTAAAATCATTTCTTGCTATTAAAAGAAACACCCTGTTGCGTATGATGGAAAATCCCAATTTATTAGAACATGAAACTTTCTCCAACCTGTTGCAGGCTGTTTTTCACCTTGCTGAAGAACTTGGCGCCAGGGGAGATCTAAGCGAATTACAAGCCAGTGATTATGCTCATTTGCGGGTTGACAGCAAAAGGGTCTATATCCTGCTAATGGATCAGTGGCTGGATTATATGCAGCATCTGCACAAAAACTATCCCTATCTTTTCTCCTTGGCAATCCGCACCAATCCTTTTAACCCGGAGATATCCATTGAGGTTACGGATGATATGATTGTCACAGCTCAGCAATGATTGGGCCGGTTGCTATAAAAGTTACCCGGATAAGTGGCATATAGTTGAGATGGCCGCCCAAGGCGGATCTCTCAAAAGGCTGCAGGTGACTACCTGCAGCCTAAAGGTTTAATAAGGCCTTACTAAAAAAGCATCACCATACTTCCGGATATGCAGTATCGGTATATAATCCTTCCATCCGAACTTTGTGCCCCTCTTCCATCTTGGCCAGTCCCGCAAAAAGGTTTTTCTTGTCAGGATCGTCAGTAACCGAAGCCAAATAACTATAGGTATTCATTGACTCCTCCTCTTTCTTCATAGCGAGGGCAATGGCATCTGCGGGTTTCATATCTATTGATAATTTGGGCAATTCCACCATCTCTGATATCTTGTAATTGGGTCCTGAAGTAAAACTAAAGTTCTGAATCTCTTTTGCCTTTATATTCTCCAAGGCTTTCTTATGGCCTTGTTCTTCGTCAGCAAACTCCTGAAAAAGTTTTTTCATACCTGCATCAGATATTTTAGCTGCCACATCCCGGTAGAATTCGTAGGCTTCGATCTCGGCTGCGATGGCCATATCCATAATGTTCTCAAAATCTTTCTTATCCACTTAATCAGCTCCTTTTTTTGTTTAGTTTATACTTTGGGTTATTTAAAAGCAACCCGTCTATAGACTAGTACCAGGTATTATTATTAAGAATTGCACATTCTACCCACTTTATTGCATGAGCAGACTATGGCTGGGATTACCCCAACCATGCCTGCTCTCAATAACCTTTATTAATTATAATGACTTGCTTTATCCTAATTTAGCATTGTAGTCCGGACGGAAATTCTTCAAGGTAGTCAACACCGGTCCCGGAGCTGCCTGCCCCAACCCGCACAGACAGGCTCTGGTCATTACCTGGCCTAACCTTTCCGTTATAGCTATATCTGCGCCACTACCCTTGCCGCTGTTTATCTTCTTCAAGATCTCGTGCATTCTCTTGGTGCCTTCCCGACAGGGGGTGCATTTGCCGCAGGATTCATGTTCGAAGAATTTGGTGATTCTTTCGATTACATCAATTAGATCAGTAGTCTCATCCATTACGAAAACCGCTCCCGATCCCAGGGTTGCTCCTATTGCATTCATTGAATCGAAGTCCACCTGGGTATCCAGCATTGACTCCGGGATAAATCCTCCCGAAGTTCCGCCTATTTGCACAGCCTTAAACTTTTTGCCTCCGGCTACTCCTCCTCCCATGCCAAAAACAACGTCACGAATGGTCATGTTGGTGGGAAGCTCAAAAACGGTCTTGTTTACTACATCACCTGTTAAGGTAAACACCTTTGTGCCCGGATATTTAGGAGCTCCTATCCCTTTAAACCAGTCAGCTCCTTTTTCCAGAATTATCGGTATATTAGCAAAGGTTTCTACGTTGTTTACTACCGTGGGTTTGCCCCATAACCCCGCTACTCCAGGGAAGGGCGGTTTGAACCGGGGCTCACCCCGGTGACCTTCTATTGACTCCAAGAGGGCGGTTTCTTCACCGCATACATAAGCACCTGCACCCATTCTTACTTCAATATCGAAATCACCTAATACGCCTTGAGCTTTAGCCTGGGTAATGGCTTTATTCAGGACATCCACTACATAGGGATATTCTCCCCGACAGTAAATGTAGCCTTTTGTAGCTCCAACAGCATAACCGCATATGGCCATTCCTTCCAAAACCGTATGGGGATCGTTTTCCATTATGATACGGTCCTTGTAAGTTCCAGGTTCGCCTTCATCTGCATTACATACCACATATTTCTGGTCAGCAGGGGTGTTATAACTAAAGCTCCATTTCATGCCGGCATTAAAACCAGCTCCGCCGCGTCCTCGCAGGCCTGAATTCTTCACTTCATCTATGACTTGTATCTGACTAAGACCGCGAGCTTTAGCCAGTGATTTGTATCCGCCGGCATTTATATAATCTTCAATTTTAAGCGGGTCAATTTTTCCATAGTTACGCAATACTATGCGCATCTCCTCGGCCATCATATTCCCTCCTTTCACTGCTTATTAATATTCTGCAATAATACCAGGTATTTTCTCTGTAGTTACATCTCCATATGGCTTACTGTTAATAGTAATCAGCGGAGTTGCCTGGCATTGGCCCACACACTCGGTAAACTCCAGGGTGAACTTTCCATCTTCAGTGGTCTCACCCATTTTTATCCCCAATTCCTTTTCAAGAGCAGCCACTACTTTATCAGCACCGGCTACATGACAGGGGGCGCTTTCACAGATGCGTATTACGTTCTTGCCCCGTTTTCCGACTTTCAAATATGAATAGAAGGTCGCTACTCCATACGCTCTGGCTTTTGAAATATCAAAGGCCTGGGCGGCGGCTACTACTGCATCTTCCGGGATATAACTATATTCCTTCTGAATCGCATGATACGCTTCAATAATGCCGCCGGGTAGATCCTTGTAAGCGCTGATAATCTCCTTGTAGTCTGCCATTATTCATTCACCTCCTGTATAATGATAACTTCTCCTTAGAACTAAATAATAAGTTGAACTTGAAATATTACGTCAGCGTATTTCATAATAGTTTTTTAATCTACTCTCTCAAAAGTATAATCGACACTTCCTGCCCTACTTCAATAGGAGGACTGCCGGGCGGCATATCAATCAGCGCATTGCAATTAACCAAAGAGCGTATCATACTGGGTTTTTGTCCTGGCAGAACCGTTACCTGCCAGTCCCCATTATTACAACTGGCATAACCCCGTACAAAGCGCCGGGAAACTGATTTTTTGGCATAGCTATTTATACATATGGCTTGCATGCGTTTCCTAAATGGGGTTAACCCCTGCATAGCCAGCAATACCGGATTCACAAAAAGCTGGTAGCCAACCGCACACGCCGCAGGATTTCCCGATAGAGAAAAGAGCAAGCGCGATTTGAGCAGCGAAGCTCCAGTATGGCTTCCTGGCTGAATAGGTACGCCCCAATATATAAATTCAGCACCTAAGTTCTCCATCAACAAGCGAGCCTCATTAGTATTATCAGAATAGGTACCTCCTATTAAAATGAGGATGTCTGCTTGTTCAATTAATTCTTCCGCCGCTGTTGATATTGAAGTATCACCATTATTAATGTTCTTTATTGCAACTGTTAAACCCCCATTTTTCAAAATCAAGGCTGAAAGTAATGGGCCGTTGCTGTCTCTTGTTTGTCCTGGCTCAGGTTGCGTACGCCATGAAACAACATTTTTGCTCAGACATAGAACTGCAATTCGAGGTTTTCTATATACCGAAATATTTGATCTTCCATAGGCAGCCAATAAGGCAACATCCCCCGCAGTAACTACTGAACCTCGGGATAACAGCAGATTGCCTCTGACATAGTCTTCGCCGGCCTGCTTTATATTATTGCCATCTTTAATTGCCTCCAGAGGGCGCAGATAATTATCCTTTACATCTACTCTCTCCCGAGGAACAACTGCCCTGCTTTCGGGCGGTAGATCTCCTCCCGTCTTAACTCCCATTGCCTGACCCGGTTCCAGGGAAACTAAGTGTATATCCCCCAGCGATAAATGTCCTGCAATATAGTATTTACCTTTTTCCATCGGATTTTCAGCAGCAACCGCATACCCGTCCACTGCTGACTGTTGTCGAGGTGGAAGATCACAATCTGCATACAGATCTTCTGCGCTAACTCGTCCCACAGCTTCCAAAATAGAGACCATTTCTGTTTTTAAACCCTGCAATGCTTGAGAAGCTCTGTCTGTACCTCTTCCAAGCCTGCGTCAATTAGCATGTGCATATCCTCCTATT
>JAQVWS010000085.1 GCA_028709585.1 Syntrophomonas sp.
TTAGCACTAAAAGATACTAATTTTGTTAATGCTTATGGGTTGCCGGCCGAGGGTCATTATTCATCTGCCTATGATATGGCTATTATAGCCAGGCACGCCTTGTCTCATCCGCGCATATTGGAATATACCTCCATAAAAGAATATAATATTCGCCAAGGATCATATAAGCTTTTTAATACCAATAAACTGCTCTGGTGGTACGAAGGTGCCGACGGTTTTAAAACAGGGTGGACCAATGAAGCCAAATACTGCCTGGTATCAACTGTAAAAAGAGATGGGCTGCGTCTTATTTCGGTGGTTATGGGTTCCCCAGAAGCAAAAGGCCATTTCCGGGATTCGATGGAACTGTACAATTATGGCTTTGCCAAGTATGCCTATAAATCCTTTTTTACCCGTGACAGCATTTGCGGAATGGTTCAGGTAGGAAAAGGAACGGAAGATGGGGTTGAAGCAATAACCGCAGAGGATGTGGGCATGATTTATCTGAAGGGTGATAAATCAAACCTGACCAGTAACAAGGAGATTTTACCCTATATTAGCGCTCCGGTTGCAAAGGGGCAAAAATTAGGAGAGATCCAGATTTTTAAAGACGATAATCTGGTTAAGACCGTCGACATAGTATCGGCCAAAGACATCCCCCGATCCGGTATTTTCAAGGAGATAATGAAAATGTTTGCCGAAACCTTTATTTTATAAATGGAATTTTGTGGAAGGAATTATCCCCTTTTTGTAGAAGTCTTAGGTTACAGGATCATGAAATGATAAGGTCAAATATTGTTTCCTGATTCCCAGATGCCCTAAGAGATACGAGGAGGGGACTTTTTAATGAATCTGGAATTGAAGCAAGTAAGAAATACGCTGCTGGTTAGGGTCAAGGGTGAAATGGACATGTTGGTAACTGAAAAGATGCGCAGGGAAATTGATAAAAAGCTTGACACCAAACAGATCACCAACCTGGTCCTTAACCTTGAGAAAGTAACCTTTGTTGATAGTTCCGGTTTGGGGGTAATTATTGGCAGATATAAGAAGATTTCTGGTCTGGGTGGGAGAATGTATATTGTGGGAGCCAGTGCTTCAGTACGCAAGATTTTAATGTTTTCCGGGATTAATAAACTAATCTCCATGTATAATAACGAGCAGGATATTATTAGTATTTAACAGGGGGTGAAGGACAGGCATGAACATGAGGAATTATGTACGATTTGAATTTCCAAGTTTAGCGGAGAATGTATCTTTTGCCAGGTCATGTGTCGGAGCCTTTGCGGCTCAAATGGATTGTACCTTGGAGGAGATAGAAGAAATCAAATTGGTTGTTTCGGAAGCAGTGTCAAACAGCATTATTCATGGTTATGAGAATCAGCCCTATGGAAAGATTGTGGTCATGGCTACTTTATTGGATGAGCGGATCATGGAAATAATAATTGAAGATCAGGGGGTAGGCATTGCCGATATTAATAAGGCCATGGAACCCAGTTTTTCAAGTAATCCAGATCGAATGGGACTTGGTTTTACCTTTATGAAATCCTTTATGGACGAATTGGAGGTTGAAAGTGAACCTGGTGCTGGAACCCGCATAAAACTAAAACGGTGTTTTTTAGTCAAAGATAAAGAAGCGCTTGCTTAAGGGGGGGAGATATTATGCTCCCGGAAAAACAATACCAGGAAAACAACAGCCTAATACAAAAGGCGCAGGCCGGTGATGAGGATGCCAGATCAAAGGTTTATGAGGCCAATATTGGGTTAGTTTATATGGTTTTAGAAAGATTCAGGAATACTTCTTATGATTATGAGGATCTGTTTCAGGTAGGTTCAATTGGGCTGGTTAAGGCTATAGACAAATTTGACTTCTCCTTTAACGTGCGCTTTTCTACCTATGCTGTGCCCATGATTATTGGTGAGGTTAAGAAATTCTTGCGGGACGATGGTATGGTAAAGGTTCAGAGAAGTCTGAAGGAGAGTTATAGCAAGATCCGTTGGGCTCAGGACAAATTACGGGGCAATCTGGGCAAAGAACCTACAATTTCTGAGATTGCCTGTTTGCTGGATATGGATAAGGAAGAGATAGTTATGGCTATTGAGGCCTGCCAGGCTACTACTTCACTCCATGATGTTTTTGCCGGAGAAGAAAAGAGCGCGGTATCACTAATTGACAAACTGTTTAGTGAAGAAAGCAATACTATGATGCTGGAAAAGCTATCTTTGCGTGAGGCGGTTAGCAAGTTGGAACACCGGGAGCAGGAGATTATCATACGCAGGTTCTTTCGTGATGAGACCCAATCTGCTATTGCCGATGACCTGGGAGTATCGCAGGTACAGGTTTCCCGCCTTGAGAAGAGTGCCCTTCTAAAACTAAAAAAGGTTCTAGAATAAGAATAAAAAACTCTTTCAATTACAATAATAGATATATATTGAATTGGAAGGAGGATGTGAGTTGCAGATCAGAGTAGCGGAAATTGTTGGTGAATCTCATAAAGATTGGCAGGATGCTGTAAGCAGTGCGATAGCAGATGCATCTAAAACCTATACTAGTATCTCGGGAGTAGAGGTATCAAATTGGACGGCAAGTGTAAAGGGAAATAAGATCGTTGATTACAAAGCCAACATTAAAATAGCATATACAGAATAGCTGCGATCAAATTAATCAAGGGGGCAGTCCTTCTATTGCATAAAGATACAGTAGAAGAACGGCCCTCTTTTTTGCCAATTTTTCATGTATAAACCTGCCAACCATAGCCAATAATATCATACTGAGGAGGCGCAAAAGCATGGGGCCCAAAAGTGAAGAATTGTTAAAAAATGCTCAACAGGAAGAATATCATCATCTGGTCAATCGGGTCAAACCTAAACCGCCAATTTTACAAAACTGTATCTGGGCGTTTATAGTCGGGGGTTTGATATGTGTAATTGGTCAGATTATTATGAACTATCTTCTTAATATTGGTTTGAATAAGGTGGACGCCGGGTCTTTAACTTCTATAATAATGATATTTCTGGGGGCCTTATTAACCGGGCTGGGATTGTATGACGATCTGGGGCAAAAGGCCGGCGCGGGTTCAATTGTGCCTATAACCGGTTTCGCTAATGCTATTGTGGCTTCGGCAATAGAGTTTAAACGAGAGGGTTATATATTCGGAGTTGGTGCCAGGATTTTTAGTATTGCCGGTCCTACTCTGGTTTTTGGCTTTGTAGCTTCGGTATTGATAGGGTTAATTAGGTTAATTATGATCTCCTAAAAGTTTTCTAACAAGGCAGGTAAATATGACAGCAGTTAAGAAAAAAGGCAGTCAGACTTTGATGATGGCGGATCCGCCATATATTGCCTCCTGGGCATCCATAGTGGGCCCCAAGGAGAGCGAAGGCCCATGGGTTAAAGACTTTGACCTTATTATGGAAGATTACTTATGGGAAGAAGCAAGTTGGGAAAAAACTGAAACTAAAATGTTGAGGGAAACTATTAAATTGGCACTCAGTAATCAAAACCTTCAGCCCCAGGATGCCGAGTTGCTTTTAGCCGGAGATTTGTTAAACCAGATAATATCATCGAGCTTCGCAGCCCGGGAAATAAATATACCTTTTTTGGGGCTGTATGGAGCATGTTCAACGATGGCAGAATCAATGGTGCTGGGTTCTTTGTTAATTGACGGCGGATACTTTGAGAGGGTTGTTGCATCAGCTTCCAGCCATCACTATACCGCCGAGCGGCAATTCCGTTTTCCATCTGAACAGGGAGTTCAGAAGGTGCCCAGCTCGCAGTGGACAGCCACGGCTGCAGGAGCGGTCGTACTGCAAAAAAGCGGGACTGGGCCGCGGATTACTTCGGTGACAATTGGCAAGGTAGTAGATATGGGTCAGAATGATGGGGCTAATATGGGTGGAGCTATGGCACCGGCTGCAGCTGACACAATTAAAACCCATTTTCAAGATACGGGCAAGGTGTCAGATTACTATGATCTAATTGTAACCGGTGACTTAGGTGCCGTTGGCATGACGTTGCTGGGAGAATTGTTTATTCAAGAGGGCGTGATGCCTACGCCCAACTTTAGTGATTGCGGGGTTCTCCTCTATGACGGGTTGCAGGGAGTGGATTCGGGAGGCAGTGGCTGCGGCTGTTCAGCGTGCATGCTGGCAGGGCCGTTACTTCGCAAAATGCAAAATGGGGAAATAAACCGCCTTCTATTTGTGGCTACAGGAGCATTAATGAGCCCCATCAGTACCTACCAGGGAGAAAGCATTCCAGGGATTGCTCATGCGGTTGCAATTGAAAATATTTAAAAAACATGGGGAGATCAATTATGTCAATAATAATGGCTTTTATAATCGGCGGATCAATTTGCGTTATAGGACAATTATTTATGGATTTAACCAAACCTGGCATTACCTCAGGACATATACTGGTAGGTTATATTACTGCGGGCGCTTTTCTCAGTGCCGTAGGGTTATATCAGCCTTTGATAGACCTGGGCGGGGCTGGCGCGACTATACCTTTAAGCGGGTTTGGGCACACCCTGGCTCAGGGAGCTATTCAAGGAGTAGAATCAGAAGGAATTCTGGGAGCTTTTAGCGGAGGGGTGGCAGCAACGGCAGGAGGAATTACTGCGGCTATTGTCTTTGGCTATTTTGCGGCGGTACTCTTTAATCCCAAAAAATAACCCAAAGAGTAAATTCGATCATATAGATTGGAGTGTCATAAAATGCGGGTGGGAATACCCAAGGGACTTTTCTATCATTATTATTTTCCGCTATGGAAGACTTTTTTTCAGGATCTGGGTGCGGAAGTAGTAACCTCTGCTGCAACCAACCGGCGCACGGTGGAAAGGGGAATAGAGTCTGCTGTTGATGAAGCATGTTTTCCAATCAAGGTATACTATGGCCATGTGCGTGAGCTTTGCCGGCAGAAGCTGGATTACATTTTCATTCCCCGTCTGGTCAGCGTTGAATATAGATCATATATCTGCCCGAAGTTTATGGGCTTGCCGGACATGCTCAAGGCAGGCTTGCCGGAGCTGCTTCCAGTTATTGAGCTGACCGTTGATGTTAGTAAGAATGACCGCCAATTAAAGCAAGACATTATTAGAGTGGGAAAAATATTTACTAATAATAAGAACCAAATTAACCGGGCATATCAGCATGGTCTGGATGAATTAAGCAAATGCAAAAACCTCTGCCGGGAAGGGTACAACATTTCTGAGGCTATTCAGATATGGGAAGGTGAGCAATTGGAGCTGTCCCCCAACTATGATTTAAATATCGGTGTATTAGGGCATGGTTATTCCTTATATGATCATACCATTAGCATGAATATAATTGAGCGTCTCCGCAAAATGGACTGCCGGGTATTTGTCGCGGAGACACTTGACCAGGAGGAAATTGAGCGGCAAGCTGCCCAAATACCAAAGAAAGTATTCTGGACCCTGGGGAGAATGATGGTTGGAAGTGCTCTATATATGGACAGTCATGACCAATTTGACGGCATAATATATCTGGCTTGTTTTGGATGTGGCCCTGATTCTATGATTGGAGAAGTAATAGAGAGAAAAGTTAAGAATAAACCATTTATGTTTATAACAATTGATGAACATACCGGTGAGGCCGGGATGGTTACAAGATTGGAAGCATTTTGCGATATGCTGCGCAGGAGGGCGGGTAAATATGAAGATTACATTTCCTCATATGGGTAATATGCATATTGCCGTAAAAGCACTCCTGGAGAGACTAAGGCTGGAGGTTGTACCGCCGCCGCCTATCAGCAAACGTACCTTTGAAATTGGCATAAGACATTCCCCGGAATTTGCTTGTATGCCCCTGAAGATTAATTTAGGCAATTTTATTGAAGCATTGGAAAATGGAGCGGATACAATAGTAATGGCAGGGGGATGGGGGCCGTGCAGATTTGGCTATTATGCGCAGGTGGAACGGGATATATTGGAAAGTCTGGGTTACCAGTTCAAAATGATAATACTGGAGGCCCCAGATTCCAGAGCATATGACCTGGTAAAACAGATTAAATCCCTGGGGGAAAATGTTAGCTTCTGGGAAGCCCTTAAAGCTATTAATTATGGGTGGAGCAAGCTGGGGGCTCTGGAAGCATTGGAGAAACAGCTTGACTACTATTTGCCGCGAGCCCGTGATAAAGCACGGATAGAAAAAATCTATAATATTGCGGTAGAGAATATTGACAGGGCAGTCAGCAAAGCTGAAGTATATGAAATTGAGGAACAGTCCGTAAAGGAAATGAGTAAAGCTGAGATGAAGATAGATCTGCCTCTTAAAATAGGGATCGTGGGGGAAATATATACCATGTTTGAACCCGCTGTCAATTATGACATATACCGCCTTCTGGGCAGAATGGATGTAGAGGTAATTCGCTCAGCGTACTTGAGCGATTGGCTTAATGACCACATATTAAAAGGATACATAAAAAAGTCTATCCGTCCCGATATAATTGCTTGCGCCCGGCCATATTTAAACTATGAAGTAGGCGGACATGGACTGGAAACCGTAGGTAATACAGTCCGTTTTGCCCATATGCATCTTGACGGTATCGTTCAAATCGGACCTTTAACCTGTATGCCGGAGATTGTAGCCCAGTCAATCATTCCCCAAATAAGTGCCCAGGAGGGGGTCCCCTGTATGACTTTATGGCTTGATGAGCTGGCCGGAACCGCAGGGCTGATTACGCGCTTGGAGGCTTTTGTGGATATGGTGCACCGGCAAAAGTTAAAGGCCGGCAATTATCAAAAGGAGGCATAAACATTGAATTGTTACCTGGGGGTAGACATTGGCTCAGTAAGCAGTAATTTTGTCTTGATAGACAATGAGCATCATCTAATTAAAAAAGTTTATATTAGGACCCAGGGAAATCCGGTTAAAGCCATTAAAGAAGGATTTTCAGAGTTGACAGATGAGATTACCCAACAAGGCATCACTATTAATGGCGTTGGTACTACCGGCAGCGGACGTTATTTATCGGCCGTATTACTGGGAGCAGATGTTATAAAAAATGAAATAACCGCGCATGCGGTAGCGGCTGCCCATTTGTACCCGGATGTTAAAACCATTATTGAGATAGGTGGTCAGGACTCCAAGATTATTATACTAAAAAATGGCATCGTTAATGATTTTGCCATGAATACAGTTTGTGCGGCCGGTACCGGATCGTTTTTGGATCAGCAGGCTTCGCGTTTAAACATTGATATCAGTGATTTTGGCAGGAGGGCAGTTCTTTCCCGGCAAGCGGTAAGAATTGCCGGGCGCTGTGGCGTTTTTGCTGAATCTGATATGATTCATAAACAGCAGATGGGTTATCCTATGGACGACATCATTATGGGTCTGTGTGAGGCTTTGGTGCGGAATTATTTAAATAATGTAGGCAAGGGCAAAAAAATAGAGAGCCCGGTTGTATTTCAGGGAGGAGTAGCTGCCAATGCCGGGTTAAGAAAAGCCTTTGCAAAGATCTTAGGCATGCCGGTAAATATCCCTGAGCATTATGACGTAATGGGCGCTATAGGTGCTGCCATGCTGGCTATGGAAAAAATGCAGTGCAGCCGGGATAATAATACTCAATTCAGAGGTGATGAATTTATTCTGCAGGGGAGTTTCAAAACCAGCAGCCATGAATGCCAGGGATGCCCAAACATATGTGAAGTAGTGTGCATTAAGCGCGATCGGGAGATATTGGCCTATTGGGGAGACCGCTGTAAAAAGTGGGAGAACAGTTTAAACGAAAAAAACCATGCCGTTTAACAGTGGGTTCTAAATTCAGCTATGCATCTATTGTATAATCACAGCCTTCTATGCTAAAATCGAAATGGTATATTTTTTATTTAGATGAGAGGAGAAGTAATGAGATGAGCAGAGAAGAGTTAACCAAGTATATTTTGTCCGAGGAAAGAATCCCCAAGTTCTGGTATAACGTGCAGGCAGATATGCCTACCCCTTTATCACCAGCCTTGCACCCTGGAACTAAGCAACCTTTGGGTCCCGCTGATCTTGCACCTTTATTTGCCATGGGTTTAGTTGAACAGGAAGTCTCTAAGGAGAGATATATCGAGATTCCCAAGGAAGTTAGGGAACTATATAAAAAATGGAGACCATCACCCTTGATAAGAGCTCGGGGATTGGAGAAAGCCCTGGATACACCCTGCCGCATTTATTATAAATACGAGGGTGTCAGCCCGGTAGGCAGCCATAAATTGAATTCGGCGCTGCCGCAAGCTTTTTACAACAAGATTGAAGGTATCAAGAGACTTACCACTGAAACTGGGGCCGGGCAGTGGGGAACCGCCTTATCTTTAGCATGCAAGCTTTTTGATCTGGAATGTATGGTATATATGGTTAGGGTGAGCTATAACCAGAAGCCCTACCGAAGAATAAATATGGAACTATATGGCGGTAAGTGCGTTCCTAGTCCCAGCAACCTGACAGAATCAGGTCGGGCCGAGCTGGCTAAAAACCCTGATACTCCTGGAACGCTGGCTATGGCAATCAGCGAAGCGGTTGAAGACGCCATCCATAGGGATGATACTCATTATTCTTTAGGCAGTGTTCTTAATCATGTTTGTTTACATCAGACGATTATTGGTCAGGAAGTCAAGCTGCAAATGGAGATGGCTGATGATTATCCGGATGTAGTTGTGGGCTGTTGCGGAGGCGGAAGTAATTTTGCAGGGATTGCCCTGCCCTTTATCCCTGATAAACTGGCGGGGAAAAAGGTGCGTCTGCTGGCGGTTGAACCAGCGGCCTGTCCCAGCTTGACTAAGGGAGTATTCGCTTATGATTATGGTGATATAGCTGGATTTACTCCCCTCTTGAAAATGTATACCATGGGGCATGACTTTACCCCTGCGGGAATCCATGCCGGAGGCTTAAGATATCATGGTGATTCGCCCCTGGTAAGCCAGCTCTATAATGACGGACTAATAGAAGCCACGGCTGTACTGCAAAACGGAGTATTTGAAGCAGCCCTGCTTTTTGCTCAGTCTGAAGGCATAGTACCTGCTCCTGAATCATCCCATGCCATAAAAGCGGCTATCGATGAAGCATTAAAGGGTAAAGAAGAAGGAGTTGCCAGGACTATTGTGGTTAACATCAGTGGTCATGGACATCTGGATTTAAACGCTTATGACAATTATCTCAGCGGACATACTGAGGATATTGAAATAAGTGAAGCGCAAATTCAGGAAAGTCTAAAAAATTTGCCGGTTGTTTAATGAACTATCTTAATCTGCCGTGAGAGTTTCCCGGATATCTTCATAGGTATCCGGGTTTTACTTACTTATATAACAGTTTTAGAGGTAATATTTATGCATACATTTAAGCGCTTAGCAATGATTGCCGATATGGTAATTAAGGGCGAGCCAGTGGCGGATATAGGCGCGGATCATGCCTGGCTGCCTATATACCTGATTGAAAATAAGATTACTGATCGGGTAATTATTGGTGAATTGGGTGATGGACCTTACCTGAGGTCTTATAATGCTTTGCTGGCAAGTTCAGCCCAGAACAATATAGACCTGCGGCAGGGGAACGGGCTTCAGATTTTGGCTTATGGCGAGGTTAAAAGCGTAGTTATAGCAGGTATGGGCGGAGATACCATAGTTGAGATTCTAGCCTATGACTGGGATAAAGCAGCCAGCTTTCAACGTCTTATTCTTCAGCCTATGACCAAAGCACAGGTCTTGCGGCAACAATTGGCGCGACGGGGATGGATCATCGAAGAAGAACGATTGGTTCATGAAAATGGGCGCTTTTTTCAGATAATTGCCAGCCGACCGGCCCAAAATCCATATTTGTTAACGGATCTGGAACTGGAGATAGGGACAGATATTCTGAAGGCCGACGATGACCTGAAAAAGGGATTTATAATGAGAATACTGAGAAAGTATCGGCGCATTAATGCCCAGCTATTGAACTCAAACCCATACCACAACCAATTACTGATTGAAGATAATATACGCAAAATAAAACAACTGGAGGCGATTCTTGATGCAAGCCAAAGTTAGAGATGTTGTTAAAATTGTGGAATCTTATTTTCCTGTTCAACTGGCAGAAAGTTGGGATAATGTAGGTCTGCAGATCGGAGCTTATAACAATCCGATAAATCGTGTTGTGGTAGCTTTGGATGTAGACAAGGAAACATTGCAGTATGCCCTGGAGAAAAAGGCAGACATGATTATTTCCCATCATCCCCTGTTTTTTAAAGGGATAAAATCGATAAATTATGAACAATACCAGGGTAGCTTGCTGAAGGGAATTATTGAGGCTGGAATATCTGTTTATTCTGCTCATACCAACCTGGATGCCGGTGAAAGAGGACTGGGTCAAATACTGGCCGAGC
>JAQVWS010000086.1 GCA_028709585.1 Syntrophomonas sp.
ACAGATGCAGCTGCAAGATGGGGTAGTCAATTCGCAGCTCCCAGATGACAAAGCCTACCAGAAAGGCTATCCCCAGCAGAACCAGATAAGGTGACCATTGGCTGTCAGAAATAGAGGATAACCCGTACAGGAAAGCCAGCAATCCCGACATGTATAGTAAACTACCGGCAACATCGAACTTTTTACCTGGGGTTCCGGACCATTCGCCCCGCAGCCATAATTGGATAGCAGTTACGGCTCCGAGACCCAATAGGGTAGTGAGGAAAAATATACTGCGCCAACCCAGATAGTGGTTCATCATACCCCCCAGTACCGGACCAATAGTTAGACCCAGGTAGGTAACGGCTACACTGTATCCTAATGCCCGGCCACGGGTTTGAGGGGGATATGCTGAACTCAGGATGGCCATACCGGTGCTAAAAATCATAGCTGAGCTAAGACCCTGTAGTAGACGGAACAAGATGACCATTTGCATTGAATTGGATATGACGGTGGCCAAGGTAAAAAAGGTATAGAGAATAGTACCTAACCGATAGAAATTTTGACGCCCATACATATCAGCCAGGCATCCAAATGGCAACAAGAAAATAGCTGAGGTTAGAATATAGCCCGTGATGGCCCAGCTAGCCAGTACGGCGCTGCTGCCAAATTCCAAGCCCATTGCGGGCAGCGCCAGGTTAATAGAACTAGCCATAAAGGTAGTCATGAAAGATGTAATCATAACTGTAAATAAAGTTGTTCGCTGTTTATTTATATCGTCGGTCATTATTGCTGCACCATCTTTTTAATTTAAGATACTCCGTAATTTATCGATAAAATATAATGTTATAACCTTTTGCGGCAAAATCATTATTATACTAAACTCAGTATATAGTACCAAAAAAATATTTTTATTACTAATAATTCAGTCCGGCTATAGAAAAAGGAGAAGGTTAGTCTGGTAACATGAGATAGAGGAGGAAAACTAGGAAATGCCAAACATAATAGAACAGGTAAGGCAGGAACTGGCCAATAACGTCGACGAAAAGACCAAGGAAAGCGGTTCAAGATTTTTTAAGGAAGAAGTAAAAATATATGGCGTAAAAACCGCTATAGTCTCGAAAATATCCAAACAATCATTCAAGAGCATCGAAAAATATTCCAAAAAAGAAATATTCGATTTATGTGAACAACTGTGGATTTCCGGAATAATGGAAGAATCTTTTATTGCCTGCAACTGGTCATATACACTTAATAAACAGTATACCGAAGACGACTTTCTGGTATTTGCAAGATGGGTAAATGAATATGTGAGCAACTGGGCATCCTGTGATACCTTATGTAACCATACTGTGGGAACATTTCTGGAAATGTATCCGTTGTACATAGAAAAGCTCAAAGAATGGACCCAATCCCCGAATAGATGGGATAGGCGAGCCTCGGCCGTATCACTTATCATACCGGCTAAAAAGGGACTTTTTAAAAAAGAAATCTTTGAAATTGCGGATACACTATTGCTGGATGCTGATGATTTGGTGCAAAAAGGTTACGGCTGGATGTTAAAATCTTTGGGCACGAATTATGAGGACGATGTATACGAGTATGTGTTAAAAAAGAGGGACATAATGCCTAGAACAGCATTAAGATATGCGATAGAAAAAATGCCGCAGGCAAGGAAACAGGAGGCAATGAAACGAGAGAAGAAAAAATGTAAACAAGTTTAGGTAAGTCTGATAACATCTCAAAGTATGAAATTAGAAATCTTAGCAATATGGTAGTAAATAACAGTTCCTGTACAGAAAAAATTTTCGTACATGTAAAGGAAATTATTAAGATGGAGCAATTAGAGCATATTCAACCATAATTTACATTCTCTATAAAAGTCACATTTTGTCATCCGCCTTCATATAGTATAGAACGCTAAAATACTATGGAGGTGTTTTTTTGAGCATCGTGTACTGGATACTGGCTGTTGCTGCCCTTGTGCAGGGAACCCTGCTGCTTTTTGGTTATCTTAACAACCAGGTTTTCCCCCAACCTCTGGAGGGTGAAGAAGAAAGACTTTATCTGGATCAGTTGCAGGAAGGAAGTAACGAAGCCCGCAATAAGCTGATAGAGCATAACTTGAGACTGGTAGCCCACATAGTTAAGAAATATGACGGCAGCGGTGAGGACTTGGAGGATCTTATCTCAATTGGTACAATTGGGCTTATTAAGGCAATTAAGACCTTCAATTACGACCGGGGTGTAAGATTGGCAACCTATGCAGCACGCTGCATTGAAAATGAGGTTCTGATGCATCTGCGCAATATTAAAAAGCTTCGCCAAGAGGTATCTATTTATGATCCTATCGGCCATGACAAGGAAGGTAATGAGATTTCATTAATCGATATACTGACTGCTGACAGTGAGATCCTGGATATTATAGAGGCCAGAATGCAAGGGGAAAAAGTAAAGGATAAGATGGATGTTCTTAGCGAACGGGAACGTGAAGTTATCGAGATGAGATATGGAATTCTAAACGGTTTGAAAGAAACCCAGCGAGATATAGCCAAAAAATTAGGTATATCAAGATCCTATGTTTCCCGGATTGAAAAGCGTGCCGTAAATAAACTGATCTGCGAGATCAGTCCGGAGGTTCAGGAGGGTTAGAGGTTAGTTCACTGCAGGTTATTACTATGATGTTTTTAGGCCGGATGTATTAATATTAAGCCAATGGCTTCCATAGTGCAGCCACATAACGCGGTACCCCTGAGGACAAGCCATTATCGCTAATTAAATGTATCAGCTATATTTTTCCCAACGTGCAGATGGGTTATTAATTTTATTTGAGCCAGGGAATATATAAGCTTAAGATAATATCATATATTTAAATATACAGCCAGATATTCTTATATGTTATTGGGTTAACCTTTTAAGGTATTATAAATAGTAACTATATATTGGGAGGCAAAGGAGGCAGCATGTAATGGCGGAGATCAGATGGGATATTATAAAGAATAATTGGGTGGGTATTGCTGCCGGCAAGGCTTTAAAACCTAATGAGTTTCCGATTAACAAAAGGGGCATTGATACCAATGGCAACCATGTTTTTTGCCCATTTTGTGAGGGTTATGAATCATATACTCCGCCAGAAATTATGGCGATTCGCCCCAATAACTCGGAAACGGATAAATCTGGCTGGTCAATTCGTGTTATTCCTAATAAATTTTCAATTTTTAATCCGGAAGAAAGCCTGGAAAAAGAAAAAAGCGGCATTTACTGCAGTTATAACGGGGTAGGGCGACAAGAGGTTATAATTGAGACTCCTATACATGGAGCTGAATTGCATGGATATGATATAGACCGCATAGTAATGATCCTTAATGTGCTGAAACAGCGGTATAACGTCTTGTCACAGGATGACAGGATCAAGTATATCCAAATGTTCAAAAACCAAGGTGTATTCTCAGGAGCTTCACAAGGCCATAGTCATAGCCAGATAATGGGATTGCCGTTTGTCCCCTGCGAAAATCCGGGAGTGAGCGAATATTATAAGAAAACGGGTTCCTGCCTGATGTGTGAAATAATTAAACAGGAAAAGTCAAGGGGAGAAAGAATAGTATATGAAACTGACTACTTTTTGCTGTTATGTCCGTATGCATCAAGATTTCCATATGAGACCTGGGTTATACCCCGGAATCATTACGAACACTTCGGGGCCATCAGCGATGCTGAAATCGACGATATGGCTATGATCTGCAAGAAATTTACCGGGGTTATGATTGATAGTCTGCAAAATCCTGCTTATAATTATATCTTAAACAGTGCTCCGGTTAACATGCCCTATATTTCTGGTTTTCATTGGTATTTAGAGATAATTCCCCGCATGTTGGTAACTGCAGGCGTGAATATTGCCACCGGGATATATACGAATCCGGTAGCCCCTGAATTATCAGCTCAAATGTATAGGCAGCACATGTTAAATATGGAATGATGAGGTTAATTATAATGACTAATTTGCTTTATCCAAGGATATATGTTAATACTTTGCTTGATATTCCGCTAGACAAGCTTCGGGAGCTAAACATCAATGCTTTTATCATTGATCTGGACAATACCATAACCGAGTGGAACAGCAACGAAATACGTTTTGAGGTGGAACAGTGGTTTGGGCTGATTAAATCGGAAGGGTTCAGGGCCTGTATTTTGTCCAATAACGGCGAGCAAAGAATTCAAAAAGTAGCTGACCGACTGGGTATTCCGTTTATTCATCGGGCAGGTAAGCCGCGCCGCCGTTCTTTTCTTAGTGCAGTTATGTTATTGGGGGTCAACAGTGATCAGGCAGCAGTTATCGGCGATCAAATATTTACCGATATTTTAGGCGGGAACCGGGCCGGTCTGTTTACCATCCTGGTGAAACCTCTGGCTCGGAGAGAGTTTTTGGGCACGAAAATTAACCGTACCCTGGAGCTTTTCGTACTGCGTCATCTGCTGCGAAATGTTTCGCCAAAGGATGGGTTCGTAAGATGATTATCAATAATGATACAATATTAATGGGAGTAATTGGGAACCCTATTAAACATAGCCTGTCACCCCTTATGCATAACCGGGCCATAGAAATCCTTGGTCTTAATTATATATACCTGCCCTTTGAGGTTGCTCCCGAGAGATTAGATGAAGCAGTGGCAGCGGTCAGGGCTCTTAATTTACAGGGGATAAATGTTACCGTACCTTTCAAAGAAAAGGTCATCCCTTATTTGGATGCTATATCACCGGGAGCTGAGGCCTGTGCCGCAGTCAATCTAATCAAGAATGAAGATGGCCGTTTAACCGGCTACAATACAGATGGCAGAGGTTTTATGGTGAGTTTGCATGAAGAAGGTGTCGCTGACATTAAAAGGGTGATATTTATTGGCGCCGGGGGAGCAGCGCGGGCTCTTGCCTATGAACTGGCACTCGCGGGTATTAGTGAGATTAATTTTCTTGATATTGACCGGGGCAAGGCTCAAGAATTGGCTATTTTTGTGAATAAGTATCGTAACTGCCAGGGTGCAGGCTACAAGATGAGTGAGGAAATATTTGCGAGTCTCAGTCAGGATGCGGATCTCATAATAAACTGCACTCCGGTGGGAATGTTCCCCCATGTTGACAGTACCCCGGTGAGCTCTTTGCAACAAGCTTCCCCGCACACGGTGGTGTATGATTTGGTATATAATCCGTTAATGACTCGTTTTTTGGCTATGGCTCAAGCAAGACAGCTGAAAAATATCAGTGGTTTGTTGATGCTGGTGCATCAGGGAGCCATTGCTTTTGAAATCCTGACTGGATGCAAACCGCCGGTTAATTGTATGAAGGAAGTGGTATGCGATTATTTTAAACAATCGTAAGGGATTTACAATCATAGAACTATTGGTAGTCATGGCTTTGCTGGGGCTGGTATTGTCCCTCGTGACCCCGCAGTTCACCGGAATCATGGCTTCATCCAGACTTAATGCAGATGCGCGGAAAATGGCTTCCGTACTGAAAATTGCCCGTCAGGAAGCGATATATACCGGCCAGCCGCGGACAGTAGTTTTTTATCCATATAACCATAAGTATAAGATTATTGGTCAATCAACCAATTTACTCAGTCCAGGGATATCTTTTATCGGTACTACTAATTTCCCCAAAGGCGGAACTGGCCTGCCTACCTGTGGATTTACACCGTCTGGTGCTCCCAGTTCGGGAGGAACGATTGTTTTGGGAAACGAAGAAAAGCGATGCTATATTATTGTTAATCCTGCCGTGGGGCGAATCAGGGTATCTGCAAGCCCGCCGGCAAACTGGAATTAGGAGCTGAAGCAATGCTTTATTTACAACTTTTGTTCATCTTTTTCGCCCGAATAATTGATGTTTCTCTGGGGACGATCCGTACGATTCTTATTATTAGGGGAGAAAAATGGCCGGCTGCTATTATAGGCTTTTTTGAGATCCTGGTCTATACTACAGCTTTGGGTATAGTGGTGGGTGCCCTTGATGATCCGATAAAACTAGGAGTGTTTTGCCTGGGATTTTCTATGGGAGTAATCGTAGGCAGCGTGATAGAAGACCGTCTGGCTCTGGGATTTCGGGGGATTCAGGTGATTATCGACCGTGACCACAGCTTTATGGTGAGTGAACTTCGTAATCTGGGTTATCCTGTCACTTGTTGGGAAGCACAGGGCAAGGCCGGTTCCAAACTGGTCTTGAGCATGGTGGTAAAACGCAGTATAGCCCGGGAGATTACGCAAAAGATTTATGAAATGGAACCAGGCGCTTTTGTAGTTTTTATGGAACCCAAGTATTTCCAGGGAGGGTATATTAGAAAGAAATAGGGGGATAAAAATGTTGAGATTTTCTACCGCCGGGGAATCACACGGCAAGGCTCTGGTCAGTATAATTGAAGGGTTGCCTGCTGGTCTTAAAATAAGCACCGAATATATTAATGAGCAAATGCAAAGAAGGCAGCAGGGATATGGGCGCGGCGGCCGCATGAAGATAGAAACCGATCAAGTGAAGATATTATCCGGGGTACGGGCTGGTATTACAACTGGCAGTCCTATTGCCCTTGCGATTGAGAATCGCGACTGGCCCAACTGGGAGCAAATTATGGCAGTGGAAGCCATACCTGCAACTGGCGACAAAACGGTTAAACGGCCCCGACCTGGCCATGCCGATTATCCAGGTGCTGTTAAATATAATCATGCTGATATGCGCAACGTTCTGGAAAGAGCCAGCGCCAGAGAAACCGCTTCGCGGGTAGCGGTGGGGGCTTTTTTTCGTAAGTTTCTTGAATACTTTGATATCCACATATACAGCCAGGTTATATCGGTGGGTTCAGTGCAGGTAGTACCGGAATCAGTTGATCAACAAGGACTGGCTGATTTTAGGAGTAGGGTTGAGGAATCCGCCCTGCGTTGTTCAGATAAAAGCAAAGAAAAAGAGATGATTGATTTTATTGACCAAGCCAGGCTGGCAGGAGAATCGGTGGGAGGAAGCTTCGAAGTTGGGGTGTTAGGCATACCGCCGGGACTTGGTACATATACCCACTGGGAGGGTAGACTGGATGCCCGTTTAAGTGCTCTATTAATGAGTATTCCCGCAATTAAAGCTGTGGAGATCGGAGATGGCATTAATAATGCCAGAACCCCTGGGTCAAAGGTACATGATGAGCTGCGTTACCAGGCAGGCAAGGGTGTATACCGTCTGAGTAACCATGCCGGAGGCATAGAGGGCGGCATGAGTAATGGCGAAGCTATAATAGCCCGGGCTTATATGAAGCCAATTCCAACTCTTTATAAACCTCTGGTTAGTGTTGATACCGACCAGTGGGTAGAGCAGAAGGCGGATGTAGAAAGGTCGGATATATGTGCGGTGCCAGCTGCCGGGGTAGTGGGAGAGGCTATGATGGCCTATGGCATAGCAGCTGCTTTTCATGAGAAAATTGGCGGTGATTTCATGGAGCAGATCAAGAGTAATTATGACTGCTATTTGGATTACGTGGAAAAGGTGTGGAAATGGGCAAGAATATAGTTTTAATCGGATTTATGGGTACCGGTAAGAGCTCAGTGGGTATTAAACTGGCCCAGCAATTAAATATGGATTTTGTGGATATGGATCGTGAGATCGAAACGATTATCGGTATGCCGGTTGCGGAGATATTCAGGCGTTACGGAGAACTTAGATTTCGCTCCGAGGAGCTTTTGTTAGCTCAAAAGCTAGGGGTGCGAAATGATACCGTGATTTCTACCGGTGGCGGGACTGTACTGGCAGAGGAAAATGTGGCCGTCCTTAGGCAAAACGGCATATTAATATGCCTGGATGCTACCCCTGCCCAAATATTTGAAAGAGTGAACCGAAAAAAAGGCACCCGGCCTCTATTAAAGAAAAACATCAGCCAGGAAGAAATTGCTGCGATGCTGCTGGCCAGGGAAAAATTTTATAGTTGCGCAGATATAAGGGTAGACACCACAGCCAAGAATATGGATATGGTTACCACTGAAATCTTGCAGATGTTGGGGACCGGCAATAGAACGGAGGCAATAAGGTGAAAATAACTCTAGCTCAATTGAACCCTATGGTTGGAGATATCAGGGCTAATCTAAATAGGGCCGATGAGCTCTGGTCAGCCTGTCATGCTCAGGGCTCGGATTTATTGATATTATCTGAATTATTTCTGGTGGGATATCCTCCCCAGAATTTATTGGCCAAACCTGCTTTCCTGGACCAGGTGGATAAGGCAATCAATGAACTGTTGCTTCTATCCAATCACTACCAAGGAACCGGCATTCTTTTAGGAAGCCCTCTGTCTGCCGGTAATTCGGCTGGCCGCCGTTTACATAATTCCGCTATTTTAATCTACCAGGGTGAGATTATATTGGCTCAGCACAAGTCATTGCTGCCTTCCTATGATGAATTTGATGAAGCCAGATATTTTATACCTTCACCACATATGGATACTGTAACCTTTAAAGGGGCTAGACTGGGGATTTCCATCGGTGAGGATGCCTGGCAGGAAAATGACATATGGATGGGCGCGGTTAGCTGTGATTATGATCCCATTAAAGAACTGGCTCAAAGGGGTATTGACTTATTAATTAATATATCTGCTACACCTTATTTTATTGGTCAGGAAGACATAAGATTCAGATTAATGTCCAACCACGCCCACAATTATTCGGTGCCTATGATCTGCTTAAACCAGGTGGGTGCTAATGATGAGCTTATCTTTGACGGACGCAGCATGTTTATTGACAAAGATGGACAATTGGTTGTATGGGGTGCTGCTTTTAAGGAAGATGTGCTGACAATTATCAGCGACCAAATGGGTGAAAGCGGAAATTATAAGCCCCAGGACAAAATGAAGTCTCTTTATCAATCTCTGGTTCTGGGGATTCGTGATTATTTTCGTAAAACTGGATTCTCCCGGGCTATTATCGGGCTATCCGGGGGGATAGATTCAGCCGTAACTGCTTGTCTGGCGGTTGAGGCTCTGGGATATGAAAATGTCCTGGGCATATCTATGCCTTCAGTTTATTCATCAACCGGCAGCGTGGAAGACTCGCGAGAACTGGCCGTAAATCTGAATATTGATTTCAAGGTAATACCGATAACCACAGTTTTTACAGCCTGCCTGGATACTCTTAATGAGCATTTCGCCGGCAGTGAGCCTGATACTACCGAAGAAAACATTCAGGCTCGGATCAGAGGCAATTTGCTTATGGCTTTTGCCAACAAGTATAATGCCATGGTGTTGCCTACCGGCAATAAAAGTGAAATTGCGGTAGGTTACTGTACTTTATACGGTGATATGTGCGGTGGATTAAGCGTCTTGGCTGATGTTCCCAAGACGATGGTCTATGAACTTACTTCCTATATTAACCGGGGGAGGGAGGTAATACCCAGAGCCACAGTTGAGAAGGAACCTTCAGCAGAACTGAGGCCGGGCCAAAAGGATCAGGATACCTTGCCGCCTTATAGTATTTTGGATGCTATCCTGAATTATTATGTCGAGAAGGATCTTTCCCCTGATGACATAATAGAGAAAGGGTTCGACAAGGAAACCGTAAATTGGGTAATCAAGACGGTTATTAAAAATGAATATAAAAGGAAGCAAGCAGCTCCTGGATTAAAAGTCAGTCCGCGGGCTTTGGGTTCAGGCCGTAGAATGCCGGTTGCCTCCCGTTATTATTTCTAGCGCGTCATTAAGAAAAACAACATTCCGATAACTATAGCCGTAGCAGCAATCCTGGTAAGACAGCTCCCTCTTGTTAACTCGCCTGGTTCGCCTATCATTGAACGGTTTATTGAATCCGCCAAATTAATCAGGGGATGTTTCTTATATTCTTTTATTTTGCGTTTAGCTTCTTTCTCTCGTATATCCATAAGCTATAGCATCCCTTCTCTGTCCCCAGCTGTAAAGCATCCTGCAAATGTTAGCCGGGGCGTTGCTGGTGCCAGTTAGCATTCCCTAGGGGGCTTCTTTGTTAAACCGTATCTTAAATTAAGCATACTAAATTACCGCATTGTCCATACTTCCGGACAATGCGGTAATTAGTTTTAGCAAACATTGTGGGCAGAAAAAGCATTTGTATTATGGGAACAGGTTAGCAAATATTATACAATATATTGTAAAAAATAATTTAATATACAATATAGGAATTTAATGTATAATTATAGTATAATCATGGCAAAAAGCAGGAGGCAGCTATGCAATATAGGGCCAATAAAATAATGGCTGCAGGGAGCAAAAAAATAGGAGAAATTCTGATGGATTCGGGAATTATAACCGAAGCGCAGCTGAA
>JAQVWS010000087.1 GCA_028709585.1 Syntrophomonas sp.
CTTTCTCATCCGTTAATAAAGAGGCTGCTAAAATAGGTAGTATGGCATTTTTCGATGAACTTACTTCAACTTCTCCTTTTAATCTAGCTTTTCCGCTAATTATCATTTCCAAATAATTTCACCTCCCATCTTGCCAGTTAAAGAGTATTATTAATAATCATTTAATAACAGGGGAAATCCCAAGTATATCTCACTGCTGTTATCTTTGGGATTACCTCTGATGGCTCCTTGAACATTGCATAATGTACCGCCTGCCATTATTGGTTCATTCTTTTGCTTAAAGGCCGCACTGAACCCGGTCATACTTACTGACTCGCCCAGATTATAAACATCCTTTGTTTTAGCCTGCAAACATTTCATTACTACTCTTAGTAATTCTTCCTTACTATCATTATCAACATAGGTATTAATGGAACCCTTATATTGATAATATGACTTACAGGCTAATATTTCTTTTAGTTTTTCTTCGGTGGTGCGAAGATTTTGATCCCCTGCCGAACTTATGGCAGTCATTAATAAGTGTGATTTTTGATCTGTTTTGCTGGTTTGAAGGATAAATTCATAATAATGACCATCTATCGATAAATCATAGTGACTGATAATTATATCCTCGGTTTCCTCATGGATAATCCTGGTTTCATCAGCCGGCAATTTTAGATGGTATAAAATTGCTATTAATGCTTCATCCAACTCTTGTTTTGTTGATGCTGTTTTTATTTTTGCCCAACAATCTAAACGCGATTCAAGCAAATTTGCACCGATTGATGCAAAAGATAGGCAATATGGAGATTGATTATCGATCTCTTTTCCCAAACTGTTTTTAATTGCCGCATCGCTAATAATGCATATAATTACAAATGCAATTATGTAATAAATTGGTTTGCGCAAAGATTTTCCCTCCCTGAACTTTTTAAATGATTCTTGCCTTGAATCACTATATTTATTCTTGCAAATATAATTTTTACCAAAAAAAGCCCTTCTTTACCCACGGTATTATAGGGATGTAAATGATTGCCGATGGAATAAAAAAGGAATCAACCAGCGGATTTATACTGCTGTCTGATTCCTTTTCATTCTTGTGGTTTCCGTATTCAGTTTGCTTTTCTTAAATTGCCCCTATGACACCTGAACCAGGGCCATTTTCATTTAACTCTTATAATGGCAGGATATTTTTATGGCTTTTCTTCATCTGTAGATAATATTTGGCTTTCTATCTCCATCTCTTGTTGTTTAGCTACCAATGCGATTTTATGAACTTTATTCATCTGGTATCCAATCAATAAAGCAAAGCCTATCGTAATTATAAGTATTACTACACTCAATATCAAAAATTTAATCTGCAACCCGGTAAACAACAGCAGGCCCCCCTGGTTTAAGATATTAGCTCTGGATCCTGCCTAGTCGCCTTCTATCAACAGACTCTCGTCGCTCGGCGTTCCTGATTTTACTGTTTTCTTCTAGCTTCACTAGTTTCTGCCAGAAAAATAGCATTATAATCCCTTTAACTAGATAGTAGAACAGAACTGCTATTATAAAATAATTTAGTGCGGATAATTTCATATAGCCACCGCACATTTCACCCTGGTCGGTTTCTTTTGTATGCAATTATAAAGTATTTTACTGTCTTGTGCAAAAATATATACCAATTTACCCTGATCATCTGGAAACTGCTGCATTTTTTTAAAAATTTTGGCATTACCCATATAATTCTTCCCCCTTCAAGTGATTAGTCCGATAATAAATTAAAACACTTATGAAGTTAGTTATTATGGCTTTAAGGGACACTCCAGAGAGAACTACAGTAGATTTGAATTATCATCCAGAAAGATTTTACGTAAACGTATTAGTTTACATCAAAAAAGAAGTGCAAAAAAACTAGAACTTACTAACATTATAAATTATATGTAATAGATATGCAATGATTTTCTTAAAAAAGGGCACGCGAAAACGTGACCCTGTTGGTGGGCCATAATAGTTAATTTATAGTTACCCCTGTGGATAAGTTATTGGGGAACCTCCTTGGAACTATAATCACTAGTGCCTTTTATCTTTTTAGTATTTCATTCTTCTCATAACGCACTAAATTAATGAGATTTTCTTTATTTAAATCATCCACTAGATAAAGAGCCCCCTCACCTCGTTCAGATAATTTTTCCATGAAGAGACGAGTTGATTCTACCCCAATACAGATAAAATGAATTTTTTGCTCTGGCAATTTAGATATAGCCTCCAGAGCATCAGCTTTGGAATCCATAGTCCATAGCGGAGAGTTAGGAATCCCATCCGTTATCATAATCAGGAGGGGATTGTGTACCCGACTTTTACTAATCAGATCTAAGGCCGTCATTATTCCGCTAGCCATGGGTGTCAAACCACTAGGATTGATAGTTGCAAGTCCCTTGCTCAAAATGCTTTGATTACGAGTAAACGGAGCCACTACACGAGCAGAATGTTCCTGGAAGGTGACCACTGCCACCCTCTCTTTGCCGGTGAGTAGTAAATGTTGAGCAAGCGCACAAGCCGCCTGTCTTTTATCTCCGGCCATACTTCCGCTGGCATCCATCAATAAGCAAATATCTATGGGAACATAGCTTTTTTTATCATAAAAGTACAGGTCTTCTTTCTTAATAGAAAAGTGTTTATCTCCACGCAGTAAACCGCTCTTTTTAGCTTGAATTACAGTCTCTGCTACAGCTAGATTTCCAGTCCAATTATCACTATTATTAATAGTTTTATGGTAATCAACAAATTCCACCTGGGTAGTCTTTTGTTTAGATTGGCCTACTTTTCGAAAACGGGTAGAACTTCCACCAGGTACCCTGCGAATATTACGTCTAATCTCAGTTTCCAGTTCCGGCTTATGTTTTATGATGTAGTCCTGAATTTCCAGACCCTTTTTGGTCAATGTGGTGCCCAGCAACGGGGTCTTTTGCATCAAGCCCATTTCTTCCATCTGTTCTACATAGTGTTCTATATCTCCCCACTTTTTCTTCTGATATTCAGCTCCCTTTCTTTTCAAGATATTACGGGAGTACATTTGCATCCAGTCTTGAATCTCTTCTATCCCACCAAATTTTTCAGCCAACTTTAATACCAATTGATTAACATTTTCTTCCGGCGACATAAAAGTAGCCTCTTGGCCACTAAATCTCTTCCAGGGTATTTTGATATAATGGCCAAAATCATCCTCCTGCTCTTTCTGTTTGCCATGGGATATGCTGCGAACCTGGGCTAATTGTAAGCCAGATTGTATAATTACTTCTTCTGTCGTCGTAGCTATTATATAAACCATGAAATATTCTTCCCGGTTAAGCCGGGCTAAAATATGCACATGATCCCGACCTTCATCGCCTACTGTGTATGGTATAATCTCATTTTGGAATAAGTCATATATCTTTCCTTTGCCTAATTTAGTAGAAATCTGTATCTTTTCAGCATACGAGGATAACATTTTAAAGCGAACCTCTTCCGCATATTGCAGTTGAGGGTCTTGGTTAGTAAAATACTGATCCATAGCCCTAAATATTGCTCGGGCTACATCCCTCGGATCAATTTCTCCAGGTAGATGATAAACATCAATATGGACTATTTGATCTAAATCTATACAGTTTAGATAGGTCTTGCCCGCATCACGATTGGTTAGAATTTCTATCTGACCTTTGATCTTTTTCTTCGGCATACGAGCATGGGCTTTGGTGCTTACTACTACACTCTCACCCAGGCGCACTCCCTGATCCTGCCCCAAATACAGACTGAGATAATTGGCTGTCGTGGTAATATTACTTATATTACTTTTACTACTTCGTTCACTATTCATGAACAACGCCTCCATTTCAGTCGGCTTTATTGACATCCAAAGATTTTTCAGTATTTATCAGTTCATTCCGGCCTAAAAATTTTAAAGGACGCCCGACACTTTTAAAATATTCTTTTTCTTCTGCCAGATCTGTTTTCTTAGCACTCTTATTTACAGAACTAAAAATGCTTTCCCCTTTTCCGTCAATATCATTAATCACTTTAATAAGGGTATCTGAATTTATGCGATGCTTAAGAATTAGAGGCAACATACGGCTAACATCGTTGATTGTAGCCTGATCTCTGTTTTTGGTTATGGCATAAAGAACCGCACTCTGCTGCATAGCTTCAATAGCTCTAATGCTCTCCAAATTGTGTTTGACATAGAGGCGGGCAATGTAGTTGCGCACAAAATCCGGTATATCAGCTTGCTTATATATTTCAGCCCATTTTAATAAACTGCTGGTATATTCTTGATGTTTTTTAGCAATGGTCGCTTCGTCCATAATATCCTTATCGGGGTGTATATTAGTATGAAAATTTTCCTTAAGCATTTTGGCTAAAACGTCTATTGAAGTAGGCCTGCCCATATAACAAACCATATCAAAGCGATCTGAGAGCTGCCTTCGTATTTCTTCCAGGGGCCCTGGATCTTCATCAGGATTGGAGGCGGCCCAGACAGAAACCGAGACCTTAATCTTAACCACCGGAAGACCAGCCTCTTCAATTTGTACTATGCCGGGTTTGGTGCCCATTAGATCCAACAAAATATCGGTGATTTCCGGCGCTGTATCGGCCAGGCGATTTATTTCATCAATAAAAAGAATACCTCGGTGTGCCTGAGGAATAAGACCGGGGAGAAGACGCGCTTCTGGATGGCTCTCATCGGTGAGTTTCGCCAGGTCTATGCTGCCGGCAACCGTGCCAACCTTAGCGGAGTGAGATATTTCCAAAAACGGCATAGGTATTTCTTCAACCCCTAAATCAGCAATCTCCTGGGCTGATAATTCCCGGTGGTGAGGACAATGGGGTTCCTTGGGATCGCAATTATAAATACAGCCTTTGATCCGTTTTATAGGCGGTAAAATATCCTGAGCTTTCCTCATAATAGTAGTTTTACCAGTTCCCCTTAATCCTTCCGCATGTATGTGCAAAGGTTCACCGGCTATTGTGGATAGCATTGACATCTTAATCAGGTCGAAAAGGGCCTCATTGCCTTCATAACGTTCCAAATTTGCGTATTGTATCATATTACAGACCTCCAATCTTTATTTTTTGATTAAGCCATCAACGAAACTAAATCTTTTGATACTTCACGGGTTACACTGTCCCTCAAGATTTGGTTATCAAATGACTTAATCTGCAAAGGTTTCATGATGTCAGCCTAATTATTTTAAACGGTTTTCTTGTGTTTCATTTCACAAAAGTGGTTATTTTTGCGTCCTTCCGCCCACCTTTGCTTTAACTTTAGAAACCCCCGCCGTTAGTCGTACCCTCCTTCATACCCTCCGATCACTCCTCTAATCCGTCCCTTTAACCGCCTCGTAATCGAAATCGCAAAATCCCTAATGCCGTACCTTTTATATATTAGGTTGCTAACCGTTCACCCTGATACTTTTCTGCCCCGCATTGCTTCAGGCTATCTTCTTCTAACCGTACTGGCACAACTGCCACAGAAGATAAATTATCCGTAAATACCGATTTGTTACTAATTTTTACTGTCTTGCCGATTCAGTCCGCCCAACTAAGAAAAACCTCTATAAATTGCTATTTAATCCAAAGCCATGATAGAATAAAAAAATACTATCAAAATAATCAAAAGCAAACCCGTAATTACTGAAAAGCCAATTTTTATTTTCGATACTGCCAAATCAACCTGTTCTTTAAGAGCATCATTGCTGAAAGGGTTGTTTAAAAAATCCTTTGACATGATTCTCACCTCCTCGGCCTTTACTTGCTGATTTTAATCTATATTCAATGTTGTTCATTTCTTTATCATCTTTTGTGGTCTTATGCATTTTTGTTGCTTACTCATACTTACATACATATGTATAGCAAATATCATGCCAACTTAGATCCGACTTAGATTTGTTTAAATTTGCCTGGGATTAAAGCCCTATTTGACGGTATCCTTATATATCGTTTAAACATCCTAACCTTCATTGTTCATATGTACCAATACTGTAACATATGTGTTATATGGTTGTAATAGTGTTACATGTTTGGTACACTGATAAAAAGAGTTTGCCGGGGGTGGTGGATTATGCCAAATTTCACGGATATAATACGTATTAAAGAAGAAAATTGTACTAATTGCCACCAGTGTATCACTGTCTGTCCCATCCAAATATGCAATAATGGTATAGGTGATGTAGTAATATTTGATAGCAATTTATGCATTGGATGCGGCAGGTGCGTTGATGAGTGCATAAAAAGCCACGGCGGGGTAATTGAAAATAGTGCCCGTTTTTTTATTGATGATTCACCTCAGTTTTTGAACAATTTGCCCCATAAGGAAATGGTCGCTCTTATTGCACCCTCTGCTGCAAGTAATTTTAAGTTGAACAAACTTATTACGGCTTTAAAACAGTTGAATATTAAACACGTATACGATGTGTCTCTGGGTGCCGAGATTACAGTTGCACTTTATCACCAGACGATTGAAAACAAGGCAGTAAAATTACCCCTGATCTCCTCGCCCTGCCCGGTGATAGTCAAATATATTCAATTGATATATCCGGAACTAATTGGGTATTTAGCTCCTTTTGGCAGCCCGGTCCATAATCTGGCTGTTTATGTAAACTCATTACATCCTGAAGCTGAACTGGTTTTCTTTTCTCCCTGCCTGGAAAAAACCAGGGAAATTCGCAACCAGACGCTCATCAAATATAATGTACTCTATCAGTCATTACATAATATTTTGGAGGCTAAAGGCATTGACTTGGATATTTTGCCGGACGGAGATTTCGACAATTCTGTTCCGGCAGGAATTGCTACTAATTTTTCTACCCCCGGCGGGCTTAAAGAATCGTACCTGCACCACTATCCTTCCACTCCGGCCAGCTCTATTGCCAGAGTAGAGGGCTCGATGGTGTTTGACAGTTATCTGCCCAACCTTCAGGAATCAATTAAGCAGGAGGCCTCCCAGCTACCTTTAATAGTTGATATTCTAAGCTGTGAAAACGGATGTAACTCAGGTTTAGGATGCATTAACAAATCAATCAAGGAAATGGAATATGTTGTAGCCGCCCGTTCTGAGCGGAGCATTAGCGACAAAACGGTTAATAAAAAATTGGACTCTTTTTTGGTTTCCGTAATCAATACCCATAATTTTAAAATTCCGGATTACAAAGATTTGTCATATTTATACCACCCCAAACTTCCGAATGAGAGCGAATTACAAGACATCTATATCAATATGCTTAAGTTTGAAGAGAAGGACTTTAGGAATTGTGCTGCCTGTGGCTATGGCTCATGCTATTATATGGCAGTAGCTATTTATAATGGTCTTAACAAAATACAGAATTGTCACCTTTACCAGGAAAAAGCATTACGCAGAGACCAGCAGGCTCTCCAGGTCATGCATATGGAATTGTCGACGGTTTTTAATGCTATGTCCGATGGTTTAATAGTGCTCGATAAAGAAGGGCGGGTATCTCAATTTAATTCGGCCGCTCAAGAAATAACTGGTTACACCAATGAGGCTTTTATAGGTGTTCATGTTATTGATCTATTTAGCGGCAAAGCCCCTTATACTATGAAGCTTTTAGAATCGGGAGAGCCTTTTAAGGACAGAGAGATTCTAATCGATGGGGTTCGAGGCAAGATGCATGGCACTGCCTCAGGAGAACCCAGAGTGGATGAAAACAATAATGTGACCGGCGCCACCATTGTGTTAAGACCAATAGCCCGGGTGCAGGATTTAGTAAATACTATAAGCGGTGCGCAGGCCAGCTTTACTTTTGATTCCATAATAGGTAATGATCCGTATTTAAAGGATTGTATTAGGCTAGCTAAAATAGCCAGTAATAATAATTCTAATGTTCTCCTGCAAGCTGCCAGCGGTTCTGGCAAAGAAGTATTCGCTCAGGCTATTCACAATGGCAGTTCGCGTAGGAATGGTCCATTTGTGGCTATTAACTGTGCTGCTATCCCCAGAGAATTGGTAGGCAGTGAACTCTTTGGTTATGTTGACGGAGCATTTACCGGAGCAAAAAGAGGAGGCAGACCGGGGAAATTTGAGCTGGCCAGTAAAGGAACTCTTTTTTTAGATGAAATTGGCGATATGCCCCTGGAACATCAGGTCGTGTTGCTGCGAGCCATCCAGGAGAAGGCTATTTTTAGAGTGGGCGGTGATTCCCCTATAAAAGTAGATGTAAGAATAATCGCAGCATCTAATCAAGACTTACTGGAACTGATAAAACTGGGAAGGTTTCGGGATGATCTTTACTACCGGCTAAATGTAGTCAATATTTCAATTCCTGCCTTGAGAGAAAGACGTGAAGACATTAAACTTTTGTTCGAATATTTTATTAAAGAGATGTCACCTCGGTTTAATAAGCATTTTACTGGTATTGATGAAGAAGTTATAAAATATCTGAAAGCCTACGATTGGCCGGGAAATATTCGTGAACTGCAAAATGTGGTGGAGAGGACCCTTTTAATAGCTGAGGGAAGTTATATCACGGTAGATTGCTTGCCACGGGAGGTAATTGGCTCAACTGACATTAATGCCAGGTATAGTTTCACTGGTGACTATCGGGATTTTGATGCACTTTCACAGTCAATGTCCAACCGCAGCACCCGTAAACTTCAGATGGGAGAACTGGAGAAGGAAAATATCGTTCGCACTCTGAATCTGCATGGGGGCAATGTAAGCCGAACTGCTGCTGAGTTGGGGATGTCACGCAATACCTTGTACCGGAAAATGAAACAATACGCAATAAATAATTAAGCCGGAAGGATAACCTTCCGGCTTAAACTACTAAATTTACCTTAGCTTGACTCGGGCAATTAAACTAGATTATTAAAGTGCATCTGCCGCATTAAGCCTGGCGGTAGCTCTGGCCAGAGACATTTGCGCACGGGCCTGGTTTATATTGGCATGTTTCTCTTTTAGTCTATTTTCGGCTCTTTCTCGAGCTGCTTTGGCCCGCAAAACATCAATTTGAAATCCTGGTTCCGCAGTTTCAGCCAGAACACTAACTTCGTTAGCCATCACTTCCATAAAACCGCCGCTTATGGCTACCTTCTTAATTGCACCTTCGGCATCGGTATATCTCACAATACCAATATCAAGAGCAGCAATCAAAGGGGCATGATTACGCAATACTCCCAGCTCGCCGTTCGTTTCGGGAACGACAACAAATTGAACTTCTTTGGTGAAGAGCAATTCTTCCGGGGTTACGATTTTAAGCGTCAAGGTACTGTCTGCCATGGACTACGCCCCCAATCGTTTAGCTTTGGCCACTGCCGTATCAATATCTCCTACCATATAGAAGGAATCCTCAGACAAATTATCATGTTTCCCTTCCAGAACCTGAGCAAATGACTCAACCGTATCTGCAACTTTTACATATATTCCCGGGCTACCGGTAAACTGCTCGGCAACGTGGAAAGGCTGAGACAAAAATCTCTGAATCTTCCTGGCTCTGGCCACAACAACTTTATCTTCATCACTCAACTCATCCATACCGAGAATGGCGATGATGTCTTGCAGTTCTTTATATCTCTGCAATATCTGCTGCACCCCGCGGGCGGTTAAATAATGCCTTTCTCCCAGTATCTGAGGGTCAAGAATTCGAGAAGTAGAATCCAGGGGGTCAACCGCTGGATAAATACCTAGTTCTGAAATTGCCCGTGATAGAACCGTAGTCGCATCCAAATGGGCAAATGTGGTTGCTGGGGCTGGGTCAGTTAAGTCATCAGCAGGCACATAAACTGCCTGGGCTGATGTGATTGACCCTTTGCGGGTACTGGTAATACGTTCTTGTAATAGACCCATGTCAGTTGCCAGGGTTGGCTGGTATCCTACGGCGGAGGGCATACGCCCTAAGAGTGCGGAAACCTCATTGCCTGCCTGAGCAAAGCGGAATATGTTGTCTATGAATATAAGAACGTCTTGTCCGCCAACATCACGAAAATACTCGGCAACGGTCAACCCGGTCAGGCCTACCCGCAGCCTGGCTCCAGGAGGTTCGTTCATCTGGCCGAATATCAGGGCGCACTTTTCGATAACGCCAGACTCTGTCATTTCACCCCAGAGATCATTTCCTTCACGAGTGCGTTCACCCACGCCGACGAATACCGAGTATCCACCGTGCTCGGAAGCAATGTTTCTGATCAATTCCTGGATAATAACGGTCTTGCCAACGCCGGCTCCACCAAACAATCCAACCTTGCCGCCCTTAGCGTAAGGACAAATTAAATCACAA
>JAQVWS010000088.1 GCA_028709585.1 Syntrophomonas sp.
TTACAGCAATCCAACCGGGACCTAAAGCCAAAGAAAAAACCGCCAAGAATATGCCGTCCCAGCCAGTAATAACTCTGGCTAATTTAAACGTATCGCCTGATAATAAGCCTTATGATGTTAAAATGAGGCAGGATAAAGAACTCAGCAGGGAAAAGCTTTATAATATTGTGCAAAACACCAATAAGTTAATTACTATGTCCCATTACCACCTTCAGTTTCGAATTGATGATGAGAGTGAACGATTGCAGGTAAAACTGATCGATGATGAATCCAACGAGGTAATCAGGGAAATACCCCCGGATAATATGCTGGCCCTTTCAGCCAAGATCAAAGAAATAATAGACACCTTCAGAAAAATGGTGGGGGTTTTTGTTGACGTACTTGCATAGTTTAAAGAAAAAATAAAGTATTTTTTAAAAATAACGATAATATTAGTAATTATATTTGGCACGGAGGCGATAATATGAAAATCGAGGGGCAAGGGATGGCCGCGGAAATCGTTGCAGTTAAGAATGAAGGCAGTAAAGCTGCAGCAGAAAAGAGCTATGGAGAGGATAAGCCTAAAGTGGGGCTGGAAGTTATAAAGACTAAACAGCCGATAGATGCAGCACGTCTTAAGAGTTCAGTGGAAATAGTCAATGAAGCCATAAAGATATCAAATTTGCATCTGGAATTCAGGCTTTACAAAGACAGCGGACGGTACCAGGTATCAGTAGTAGATTCGGATTCACAAAAGGTTATAAGACAGATACCATCTGATGATGTATTGGAGTTCCAGGCTAAAGTAACCGCAATGCTGGACGAGATGATCGGTCTGCTGGTAGATGAGCGAATTTAGTAGGATTGATCCTGGGTTAGCTGCAGGGCGGTGTTTTATTTGGCCTTATAGTCCTGGTAATAAGTTCCTAGGATTTAAGAGATTTTTGTCTTTATGAATTGCGGGATAATAAGGAGGTAGTTGAGTGAGTGTAAATGCGTTAGCATATAGCCAATACCAGAAGACCAGTATAGTAACAGGGGCACCGGAAAAAATGCTGCTGATGCTGTATGACGGGGCTATTAAAAATATAATTATTGCTAAAAAAGCAATAAAAGATAAGGATATCAATCTTGCCCATGAGAAAATAATCAAAACTGAAGATATACTGGCAGAATTAATGTCAACGCTAAATATGGATTATGAGGTATCCCTGGGCCTTTTTGCGTTATATGAGTATTTAATTTACCAATTGGTTGAGGCTAATTATAAAAAGGACATCGATTTATTGGCTGAAGTGGAAGGCTTTTTATCGGAACTGCGCAAAACCTGGGCGGAAGCAATTCAGATAATTAAAACTGCACCAGTATCGGAGAGCAGTTCCCCGGGACAACTTCCCAGCAAGACTATCAATGTTAAAGGATAAGGAAACATGGAAATGGATGTTAACCGCAAACAGGAAACATTGCTAAAGATTAAAAGCCTTTATGAAAATATGCTGGCAATATCTATCCGCCAGAAACAAATTCTTTCGCCTGGGCAGGAATTATCTTGGTCGATGGATCTTATGCATAAACTCCAGGATGAGCGCCAGGGGATTATGCAGCAGATCGATGCAGTGGATACTTTTTTTGGCTCTGGTTCCTCTGAGCCGGGTGCCCCCCAATATGTCTCTGCCGAGGAAGGCACTTTAGGGGGGGAAGATATTAACTACTATAAAGAAATGATGATACAGCTTAGGGCGATTATTTCGGCTATTGAAGATAATGATCACAATTGCCAGGATAGAATGGAAGAGGGAGTCAGACTAATAAAGGTTAAACTATCTCAGTTAAAACAGAGTAAAGAAGCTCAGATAGCATATGATCAAGGTGATTTTTACGATTCGGCCTGGTTTTTTGATAAAAGAAAATAATGGTGTTTATATGGAAAAGGGAATGATATTATTGTCAACTGAAGAATTATATACTCACATAATTGAGAATTTTAAAGCCCAACACCATCTATACCAGAATATGGCTGATCTATCACAGCAGCAGCTGGATTTGCTAAAACAAAATAATGGTGTCGGTGATGATCTTATGATGCTGCTGGAACAGCGCCAGGAAATGGTGGCCCAAATAGATGATTTAAACGGGCATAACAGGCAGGCGCAGCAACAGATTACAGCCAGTCTGGGGCTGGATGAGTTTGTTTTAAGCGGGCTGGCAGAAAAATTGAATGCTCATCGAGTTCAGGCGCTGCAGGAGATTTTACAGGCCTTGGGTCAACTAATGGCAGATATTAGTGAACTGGATCGCCAAAGCAATAATCTAATCCGAAAAAAAATAAGTGATAGGAAGAATAATATGAATAGGCGGGGCACTCAGGTTGTTCAACAGGCCTATAAAGAAATGATGATGCAGACAAAAAAACCTGAAGAATCTTAAAATTATTGCTATTTTATTATATGAAGTATATAATAATTGGTACTAGCCGGATTTAACGATTTGCCTAATTCCGGCAATACTCAAAGAAGTGAGGGATATGTTTAGATGTTCGAAGACAAAATTTTAGTATGTCAGGATTGTGGCGCGGAATTTGTGTTTACCGTTGGTGAGCAGGAGTTCTATCAGGAGAAAGGCTTTGAAAATGAGCCCAAGCGGTGTAAAGACTGCCGGCAGAATCGCCGCAATAACAGCAACAGAGGGCCTAGAGAGATGTTTACAGCTGTTTGCGCTGAGTGCGGAGCTAATACGGAGGTGCCTTTCAAACCGGTTGATGGAAGACCCGTGTTCTGCTTAGAATGCTTCCAGAAACAGAAGCAAGCATCATTATAATAAAGATGTCATACCGGGCTTAAAAGCCCGGTTTTATTTTTGGTTATATTTTTCGGTGTAGTATTTGCCCGAAATTGAGTATAATAGTAGTATCGTAGCAAGGAAAGGAGTGGTCGTATGAGATTAGATGTCAGAGGTAGAAATATAGAGATAACTGATGCACTCAAAGACTATACCACGAAAAGGCTTTCCAAATTAGAAAGGTACATTGATGACGCAAGGATTGCCCAGGTAGCGCTCTCTATTGAAGGTGAACATCATAAAGTGGAGGTGACCATACCATTAAACGGTTTGATTCTGCGAGGGGAAGTAACTGCTGAAGACATGTACACCGCTATCGACATGGTAGTTGAAAAGCTGGAGAAACAGATAGATAAACATAAGACCAAGCTCTATAAAAGTCATCGCGGGGTGGGTCTGAAGCAAGCCCTGGCCGATGAAATCAAACGCCAGCTGGCTGAAAAGGATACCACTGAGAAATACAAAATTGTTCGCACCAAACGTTTTGCTTTAAAGCCCATGGATGAAGAAGAAGCTATTATGCAGATGAGCTTATTGGGACATACATTTTTTGTATTTTTCAATTCGGGAACCGATGAAGTGAATGTCGTATATAAGAGAAAAGATGGCAACTATGGATTGATTGAGCCTGATTTTGACTAACATTGCCTTAGTTGCTGTACAGTTGTAAAACGTGTTACTATATATATGTTTTATATTAATTTTAGGAACCATAATGGTTCCTTTTTTTTCGAAAGAGGGAAGATATGGCATTTAAAGATTTTGTGAAAAAATTAATAGATGATAATGAAAAAGAGGTAAAAAAACTAAGGCGAATTGCCGAGCAAATTAATGGATTTGAGGAAAATTGCCGGAAGTTGAAGGATGAGGACTTCCCTAAAAAAACTGATGAATTTAGGGAAAGATTAAAGAATGATGAAGAATTAAACGATATATTACCTGAAGCATTTGCTCTGGTTCGGGAAGCCTCTCGCCGTACCCTGGGTATGAGGCATTTTGATGTGCAATTAATTGGCGGCATGGTTTTGAATAAGGGCAGAATAGCAGAGATGAAAACCGGAGAAGGAAAAACCCTGGTAGCTACTCTGCCGGCTTATTTGAATGCCCTGAAGGGTGAAGGCGTACATATTGTTACGGTAAATGATTACCTGGCCAGTCGCGATGCCAATTGGATGAGGCCGGTTTATGAATTCCTGGGCTTGTCGGTAGGACTCATTGTTCACGACTTAAGCTATGCGGAACGGAAAGCGGCTTACGCATGTGATCTGACCTATGCAACTAATAACGAACTTGGATTTGATTACCTGCGTGATAATATGGTGGTGGCAGCGGATAACATGGTTCAGCGGCCGCTGGGCTATGCCATAATAGATGAGGTGGATTCCATACTCATTGATGAAGCGCGGACTCCGTTGATTATTTCCGGTGAAGGTGATAAGCCCACCGATTTATATTACAAAATTGCCAGATTCATTCCCCGTCTGGCCAACGAGGAGGATTATAAGGTAGACGAGAAGGCCAATGTGACTACCCTTACGGAAGAAGGCGTGAAGAAGGTAGAAAAGCACTTCGGCATTGAGAATCTGGCGGAGGATATGGAGATTGCTCATCACGTAAACCAGGGGCTCCGCGCTCATTCCTTGATGAAAAAGGACAAGGACTATGTGATCAAGGATGACCAGATAATTATTGTTGATGAGTTTACAGGCCGTTTGATGTTTGGCCGCCGCTACAGCGACGGATTGCATCAGGCCATTGAAGCCAAGGAAGGGGTCAAAATTGAGAAGGAATCACAGACCCTGGCTACCATAACCTTTCAGAACTATTTTCGCATGTATAAAAAGCTGGCCGGTATGACCGGAACAGCGAAAACCGAAGAGGATGAGTTCAGGAATATTTATAACATGGATGTAGTAGTTATTCCTACCCATATGCCCATGGTGCGAAATGACAACTCGGATTTTGTTTATCGCAGTGAAGAGGGCAAATTCTTAGCGGTAGTGGAGGACATAATTGAAAGAGCAAACCTGACCCAGCCAGTTTTGGTGGGAACAATAAGTATTGAGAAATCCGAATTGTTGAGCGCGATGCTAACCAAAAGAGGTATCGGGCATCAGGTTTTAAACGCCAAACACCACGAAAAAGAAGCGCAGATTATTTCCCAGGCTGGTCAACCGGGTGCAGTTACCATCGCTACCAACATGGCTGGCCGGGGAACTGATATTGTCCTGGGGGAAGGGGTACAAGCTCTGGGCGGACTGTATGTACTGGGAACCGAAAGACATGAATCCCGTCGTATTGATAACCAGCTCAGAGGACGTTCAGGGCGTCAGGGTGATCCGGGAGAATCTCGCTTTTATGTATCTCTGGAAGATGACTTAATGCGCTTATTCGGTTCTTCCAATATGGAAGGCATTATGGATCGCCTTGGAATGGACGATACCATTCCCATTGAAAATAAGTTGATTACCAGAGCGATAGAGAATTCGCAAAAGAAAGTGGAAGCGCGCAACTTTGGAATCCGCAAAAACGTTCTGGAGTATGACGATGTAATCAATATGCAGCGGGTCGTTATGTATGGTGAGCGCAGGAAGGTACTTTTCGATGAAGATTTAAAAGAAACTGTTGCCGCTATGATCGATGATGTGATTGAGCAGGTGGTTGACAACTTTGCCGGTGAATTTAAATACTCTGATGAATGGGATCTGGAAGGACTGATAAGCTACCTGGAACAAAATGTTCTGCCTGAACTTGATTTTAAGCGGGATGATATTCTGGGTATGACCAAGGAAGAAGTTAAAGAGCTGGTTGGGGAAAAGACCCACGCCCTGTATGATAGCCGCGAACAGGAACTGGGCCAGGAAACAATGCGTGAGATTGAGAAGGCTATCCTGCTCCGGATTATCGATAATAAATGGATGGATCATATTGATGCTATGGATCAGCTGCGTAATGGAATTAACCTGCGGGCATATGCACAGCGCGATCCCCTGATTGAGTATAAATTTGAGGCTTATGAAGCCTTTCAGGCTATGGTATACAGCATTAAGGAAGACGTTGTCCGCTATGTACTGCGGGTTAGGGTTGTTGAAAAGCCGGAAGAGAGAAAAATGGTGGTAAACCAGGGTGAAGATGCAGAAAAGAAGCCGATTCACGTAGGGGAAAAGATAGGCAGAAATGATCCTTGCCCCTGTGGGAGTGGTAAAAAATATAAAAAATGTTGCGGGAGAGGGGTTAGTTAATGGATCTTACAACTCTGGCGGGGTTATTGTTTGCGTTTGGCATGATGATAATGGCCTTTATCTTGGATGGCGGTCACATAGGCATGCTAATAATTGGTACCGCAGCTATGATTGTCTTTGGAGGAACTTTTGGCGCCACTGCTGCAAGTTTCACTCTGGAGGAGCTTAAGAAAATACCTTATTTTTTAAAGGTTATTTTTACTGATAAACAGGTGGATTATGCAACGGTCCTTGATTCATTGGTCGATACCGCAGATAAGGCCCGCCGGGAAGGGTTATTAAGCCTGGAAAGCCAGTTGGTTGCCATCGATAATAAATTCCTGGCTCGAGGCTTGCAAATGGTTATTGATGGTACTGATCCGGAACTGACCAGGAGTATGCTGGAAATGGAAATGGAAGCCTTCGAAAACGGAGAAAAAGTTGGCACCGATATATTCATGACCGCCGGCGGCTTTGCTCCTACCATGGGTATTATCGGCACAGTTATGGGCATGATTCATGTTTTAAGCAACCTGTCCAGTCCCGATGAATTAGGTGGAGCCATCGCGGTAGCTTTCATGGCTACTCTGTATGGTTTATCCTCGGCTAACATATTGTGGATTCCCTTCGGCAATAAAATCAAAGTAAAAGCATCCAAGGATCTTTTATTAATGGAGATGATTACCGAAGGTATATTATCTATCCAGGCGGGAGAGAATCCCCGGGTTATTAGAGAAAAACTAATGACCTTCCTGCCCGTTGAAACCCGGGAAAAAATATCCGAACAGGAAAGAGCACAAATGGGGATGTGATTAGATGGCAGGCCGCCAAAAGAAGAAAAAGCAAGAATCAGATGTTAGCATGGAACGCTGGATGATCAGCTATGCAGATTTTATAACCTTATTGATGGTATTTTTTATTATTATGTATGCCATGAGCAAGGTGGATACGGTAAAATATGCGGCAATGGCTAATTCCTTAAGTGTGGTCCTGAGCGGACAATCTTTATCGGTGCTGGATGCACCGGGGCCTTCTTTAATTCAAGGCATATCCGGACAGCAGCTTCCTGAACCGCCTGGCCAGACGGCAGCCACCCAGGCGCAGCTGGATGAGGTAAAAAAACAGATCCAGGAGTTTATTAATTCTCAACAATTGGAGAGTTCGGTGAAGGATACGGGTCAAACCTCTACCAAACTGGGAGATTATATTGTTATGACGGAACAGGAGCGGGGTTTGGTAATCAGCTTTAAAGATGCGCTGTTGTTTTCCAGCGGTTCCGATGTGCTTAACTCCCAGGCGCGGGGTATAATAAAACAAGTGGGCATATCTCTCAACAAAGTACCTAACTTTATAAGGGTTGAGGGACACACTGACAATTTACCGATTAATACCCCGAAATTTCCTTCCAATTGGGAGCTTTCCGTATTGAGGGCCTCCAACGTAGTGCATGTATTGGCGGAAGACGCAGGGATTTCTCCTGACCGACTTTCCGTAATTGGCTATGGTGAATACCGGCCACTGGTTAACAATGTGGATGGTTTGACTCAATCCATGAACCGGCGGGTAGATATAGTAGTACTGAAAAAGAAATATGACTATTTTGAACCGGATAATTTACTTCCGTAGCTTATATTAAAAGAATGGAAGAGGTGTTTTTTTTGATTGATGATCCGCGGGAAACCATAACCGGGATAATAAACAGATTTAATGAGATGAGGGTCTCCCTTTGACATTGCTGCTAAACGGGATGAGATAGCTAAGCTGGAACATGCCAGTGGTGCGGAGGGCTTTTGGGAAAACATTCAGGAAGCCCAGCAAATATCCAAAAGGGTTAGCGAATTGGAGGATAGCGTACATCAATTCGAACAATTTGAACAGGAAGCCCGGTATTTGAATGAAATGCTGGAATTGGCTGATGCGGAACATGAAGTTGAACTATACAATGAGACGGTTCGCGAAATGAGTCGCTATGTCCAAAAGTTCAGGGAGTTTGAGTTGCTGGTTTTATTTTCTGGAGAGAATGATCGAAACAATGCTATTGTTTCGTTGCATGCCGGAGCTGGTGGCACCGAGGCCCAGGACTGGGTACAAATGCTTTTGCGGATGTATTCCCGTTGGGCTGAATCATCCGGATACGGGGTGGATATCCTGGACTTTTTGGCGGGTGATGAGGCAGGGGTTAAAAGTGTTACCTTCATGGTTAAGGGGTTCTATGCTTATGGTAAGTTAAGGTGTGAAGAGGGTGTACATCGACTGATCCGCATTTCGCCCTTTGATGCATCGGGACGGCGCCATACTTCTTTTGCATCGGTGTCGGTACTGCCGGAAATCAGTGAGGAAATAGCTATAAAGATGGGCCCCGAAGATTTGCGTATAGATACCTACCGCTCCAGCGGAGCAGGGGGCCAGCATGTCAACAAGACCGACTCGGCGGTACGGATTACTCATCTGCCAACCGGTATCGTAGTCCAATGTCAGAATGAACGCTCCCAGTATGCTAACCGTCTGTCAGCAATGAAGATTCTCAATGCCCGTCTCTATGAGCTGGTGCAGAAGGAGCGGGAGGATAGTATGCAAAAAATAAAGGGAGAATATAAAGAGATATCTTGGGGAAGCCAGATCAGAACTTACACGCTGAACCCATTCTCCTTGATAAAAGACCACCGCAGCAACCTGGAAGTTGGCAACGTGCAATCAGTCTTGGATGGAGATCTGGACGATTTCATAAATGCCTTTCTGCGGATACGAAAAGAGAATTAAGACGTAATTAGGAGGTTGAAGTGAGACAGATTACGGAAAGTTCAATTCAAGAAGTCGCCGCCAGGGCTTTAATAATCCGCCGTGATATTATTGAGATGCTGGGAGAGTCGGGATCCGGGCATACCGGTGGTTCTCTTTCAGCAGCGGATGTGATGGCCTGTCTCTATTTTTGGGAAATGAATATTGATCCCCACAGGCCCCAGCTGGAAGACCGGGATCGTTTCGTCCTAAGCAAAGGTCACGCCGCCCCCGTTCTTTATGCTGCTCTGGCTGAGAAGGGCTATTTTGACAAGAAAGACTTAGCCTCCCTGCGTAAACTGGGCAGTTCCTTGCAGGGTCATCCAGATATGCGGAAGCTTGCAGGGGTGGATGCATCTACCGGTTCTTTGGGTCAAGGCGTTTCTTGGGCAGTGGGAATGGCCCTGGCTGCCAAAATGGATGGCCGCAGCAATCGGGTCTATGCCCTGCTGGGAGATGGCGAAACTGAGGAAGGTATCGTATGGGAAGCCCTTATGGCAGCCAGCCATTATAAACTGGACAACCTGGTTGCAATTGTAGATCATAACGGACTGCAGATAGATGGCCCTATATGCCAAGTAATGTCGCCGGAGCCGTTGACTGATAAATTCCTGGCCTTTGGCTGGGAGACCCTGAACGTAGATGGTCATAATCACCTTCAGATTATGGAGGCTCTGGTTGCGGCTCGGTCTACTCCAGGAAGGCCGACCGTTATTATTGCCAATACTTTAAAAGGCAAAGGCTGTTCTTTTATGGAAGACCGTGTAGAATGGCACGGCACTGCCCCTAATAAGGAGCAAACCGCCCTGGCCTTAGCCGAGCTGGAAATTTAATATTTTAGTAGACGCGGAGATATTTATGGACGTGGAGGGGCACGGACCTATATGATAAACACCGACAGAACTTTATTGTTTTCCGAAATATAGATATGGCTCAGTAGCACGGTCTATCGTTTTTTATAAGGAGGAAAGAATTTGGAAAAGCAAGCTACCCGGGATGCATACGGTCAGGCTCTGGTTGAGCTGGGACACAAGTATGAGAATGTGGTCGTATTTGATGCAGAT
>JAQVWS010000089.1 GCA_028709585.1 Syntrophomonas sp.
CCTTCTCTGTTGTCTCATAGGAGCAGGTCACTTCGTTGGCCAGGTAATCCACCCTGCTTTGTTTGATCTTTGGTTCCTGATAGGAGTGTTGTATGGTTGTCGGGAGGAATATGATGAAATCTTTAGTTTTGGCTGAGAAACCTAGCGTAGCACGTGAAATTGCACGGGTTTTGAACTGTAATCAAAAAAGCAAGGGATATATAGAAGGAGTCAATTATGTTGTTACCTGGGCACTGGGACACCTGGTTACTTTGGCTGAACCCGAAGATTATGACCAGAAACTGAGGCAATGGCGGATGGAGGACCTGCCCATGATGCCGGAAAAAATAAAACTGAAGGTCATCAAGCAGAGTTCTCAGCAATATCAGGTGGTAAGAGGGCTTATGCAGCGGCCGGATATAAAGGATCTGGTGATTGCTACTGATGCCGGACGTGAGGGAGAGTTGGTAGCCCGCTGGATCATGGCCAAAGCGGCCTGGAAAAAACCATTCAAACGTCTGTGGATTCCCTCGCAAACTGATGCTGCCATTCGTGAGGGTTTTGCCAGTTTGAAAGCCGGAAATGCGTATAACAGCCTGTATGACGCGGCTGTGTGCCGGGCAGAAGCGGATTGGCTGGTAGGACTTAACGTGACTCGGGCATTAACCTGTAAATTTAATACTCAATTTACTGCTGGCAGAGTACAAACACCCACCCTGGCTATGATTGTGAATAGAGAGCAGGAAATTAAGGAATTCAAGCCGGTGGATTATTGGACTATTCGAGCGGATTTCGGGGACTACTACGGGGACTGGCGCGACCATAAAGGACAGGGCCGGATATTTGACCATGCCCGGGCGGAGACCATAGTGGCCAAGCTTAAAGGTCATTCGGGAGTCATTGCCGATATTCGCCGGGAAGCCAAAAGCGAGCTGCCTCCCCTGGCTTACGATTTGACTGAATTACAGCGGGATGCTAACCGGCGTTTAAATTTATCTGCCCAGAGGACCCTGGCAGTTTTGCAAAACCTTTATCAAGAACATAAACTGGTGACCTATCCGCGCACCGACTCTCGCTATATAACCAAAGACATAGTTCCGACTCTGCCGGAACGCCTGAAGGGTATGGGGGTAGGGCCTTATGCCGCTCTGGTCAAACCGCTCCTGCAGAAGAAATTATCACCAGGCAAACGATTGGTGGATGACAGCAAGGTAAGCGACCATCATGCCATAATTCCCACCGAACAACCTTTAAAGCTGGCTAATTTGAGTGTGGAGGAGAAGAAACTCTATGATTTGATAGCCAAGCGCTTTATCGCGGTATTATATCCTCCCTGCCTCTATGACCAGACTACTATAACTACTATAGTCAACGGCGAGAACTTCCATTCCCGGGGCAAGATGGTAAAAGAATTAGGTTGGCGGGCAGTAACAGTCAGTGTTATAGAACGAGAAGAGACTAACCAGGATGTTCTTCCCGAGCAAAACCTAATTCAACAGCAGAAAGGGAGCCAAAAGCAGGTGAAAAGCTGCAAAGAAATTAAATCCAAAACCAGACCGCCGGCTAGATACAATGAAGCTACCCTTTTGACGGCCATGGAAAGCCCGGGCAAATTTATAGCTGACGAAGAATTAAGAGAGTCGATGAAGGGCAGTGGATTAGGTACTCCTGCCACCCGGGCGGATATTATAGAAAAACTCATTAATTCTTATTATGTTGAACGCAACGGCAAAGAACTGGTTCCAACATCCAAAGGAATACAGATGATTCCTCTGGCTCCGGCAGTTCTGAGATCGCCTGAATTAACGGCCCAGTGGGAGCAAAAACTAACAGATATCGCCAAAGGCAAGGGCAGCAAGGAGCAATTTATTACAGGTATTCGCCAAAGTGCACGGGAAATGGTCCAGGGGGTTCGAACCAATACCGCTGAATATAAAGCCACCAATATAAGTAAAAGCAAATGCCCAGCCTGTGGGAAATTTATGCTTATAACTAATGGTAAGAGAGGCAAGATGTTGGTCTGCCCTGACCGCAACTGTGGTCACCGGCAGCCCGAAAAAGAAAAGGAACATATAGGACTGGGCAATTCTAAGCGAGCCAGTCAAATAAATCAGAAACTAATCAATCAATTTAGTGATAAAGAAGATATAAAACAGAATTTGGGTGAGATACTCAAGTCTGCTCTGGAAAAAAGAACTGAGAAAAAATAATAACTAAAATTATAAGTTCAACCATAAACAGGGATGATAAAATAATAAAAGAAAATTTCTGGAAAACTTGCTAAATGAAGGGCATTGTTGTATAGTGAAATTGCCTTGTTCTTATAATTGATCTCCTGACTGGGGTAATTAGGGTTCAAGAGTATCTCCAGTGAAAGGAGGTTAAAATAGTGTTTCAAGACAAGTATATAACTTGTAGAGATTGTAGCAGTGAGTTTCTATTTTCGGTCTCAGAACAAGAATTCTATGCAGAAAAAGGTTTTGAAAATGAACCCGCTCGTTGTCCGGTTTGCAGGCAGGCACGTAAACAGTCCAGAAATGGCGGTGGTGGCGGTGGATTCCGCTCCAGAGAGAATCGTCAGCAATTTCCAGCGGTTTGTGCCAGTTGCGGCTGTCAAACTACGGTTCCTTTTGAGCCTACGGCAGGAAAACCTGTTTATTGCCGGGATTGTTTTCAACAACGCAGATAATAGCGATGTAAGAAAGTAATATATCGACCGGGTTGGACTAATTGTCATGCGACCCGGTTTTTTGCATATAAATAGTGTACAATTCGCGGTGTTAGTTTTTTTAAGAGTTAGGATGATGATTTGAATTGCTGAATTTCTTGGTTTATATGGCCTGCAATGAGTAAATCGGTCAACAGCAGCGATAAAACAGCTTCCGCCCCCTGATTTTTATTTACTCCTTTACGGGTTAATGCATCATAACAACCCCCATTGGCTTCATTATATAATGAAAGAGCGTTGATATTTTTACCGCGATACCACTGATGTGCCAGGTTGGATAGGTTCAGGTATTCACTTTTGCCCAGGTTATGATATGCCTCCCAACATGCGAAAGCAATTGAGGCAGCATCGACAGGTTGCTGATCATAAGCAGGCACACTTTTTCCCCGCTGATACCAGCCCTGATTGCCTACTATATTTAAATAACCTTTATTAAATAGAATTTCATTTAAAAAGTTTAATGATTCATGAGCTATTTTTAGTGCTTTCTTATCGCCATTAAACCCATAAACACTGAACAACGCCTGCGGGATAATCGCATTGCAATAGGTGATAGAATTCTCAAACCACATCCAATCGTGATTTCTGGTCTTATTATATAGGCCTATCAAATAGTTGGTTAGCTTGTTTATCAGTTCATGCAAAATTTTTTCTGAATATGGGGTCTTACCTTTGCATAAACCAATTAATACGTACGCAATAGCCCGCGGTGAGGTAAAATAACTGGTACGATTAAGATTGTTTTTCAGCAATCGATCCGCCTGCTCGGCAATATCAGGCCAATAACTCTGGGCCGCGGCACTGCATGCCAGAATAGCTCTGCCAATGCTGTCCTCGGAGTCATGGTTACAATGATATTGACCATCCAGCAAAAAGTTACTCCAGCTTCCATCGGGTCTTTGAGCCCTGGCAAGAAAGTTAAGAAAAATATGGGCATACTCATGTCCTGCTTCGCCCATATGTAAGGCTATTAATAGAGCCCGTGCGTTATCATCCAAGGTATAACCACTTCTGGGATCAGGTATGCTGAAATTTGAAAATTGGAGCATTCCTACTGTATCTGTCATTGCCAAAAAATGACTATAGTTCGGCATAATTTAGCCTTCTTTCATCCTGCTCCGAGTGTTCGTTCAAGATCTGTCTGAAAAATCTGCTATATTGCTTGCCGATATTAGGCCAAGTCCAATTATCACCAATTTCAAACGATTTTTTTTGCAGCTTATTTTGCAGATGCTTATCATCAAGTACTTTTTCTATTAGGTCTGCAAGTTCCTGAGGAGCAGCCGTCTGGGACAAGAGCCCGCGCCCATCTCTTAAAACTTCGCTGGCATATGCGTAGGGGGTAGATACAATGGCGCGGCCACAGCCAATGGCAAATGCCATGGTGCCGCTCACTGCCTGATCCATATTTGGATAAGGACTTAAATAAATATCAGTCATATAAAGGTATTCTCCCAGTTCTTTGTTGCTGAGATATTTATTTATGAATATGACTTTATCATGTATATCCAGCTCTGATACCAAATCAATCAACATTTGCCGATACTTTTCACCCTCGTATTTTTGCAGCATAGGATGAGTTTGACCTAATATTAAGTACTTTATGGAATTGTGCCGAGGAGCAATATCTGCAATTGCGCGGATGCCCAGTTCCAAACCTTTGCCTGGACCGATCAGGCCAAAAGTACTAATTAATTTGTAGCCATGTAAATCGTGTTTCTGTTTTAATTTGTTTTGCGGATAACGCTTGAATTCGGGAACTCCATGGGCTATTATGGTTAAAAGTTCGGGAGGGGCTTCGTACAGGTCAGTAAGTAACTGGGAGGAAAGTCTGGTCATACATATAATTCCAGCAGCCCGTTGACAAAGATCATTTAGGATTTGCTTCTGACCTTTAGAAGGGAGCGGGAGTATGGTATGGGTAATTAAAACAAAAGGTTTGTGCAGCAATTTTGCCAATTCCAGAATGAATTCGCCGTCTTCACCACCATAAATACCATATTCATGTTGAATAATTGCCAACTGAATAGTTGGATCTGAGTTAATAAAAGCAGCGGCCTTAACATAATCTTGTTTTTGGTTCTGCTTTAAATTATGAACTACCTCAACAGGGTAGTGATATACTGAATCATCATCAGAAACAGTCATGACCTGTACCTTATGTCCTTGTAAAAGCAAACTATTGCGCAGATCCATGGAAAAAGTAGCAATACCGCATTGCTTGGGAGGGTAGGTGCCTATATTTATTATGTTCATGTTAATTCGCTCCTATCTTTCCAACATTTATTCATTATTTTTCACCTTTCCGAGTATGACTTATACCTTATATTGATATATATTTACTTGTGATGTATTATCCTGAATTTATAACAAGTCATATCTTCCTTTTTGCTTTAGAAGTTCTACTAAACTGCGTATATCTTGGCTCTTTTCCCGATTGGCAACTAATATAACATCGTCTGTTTCTACTACCAACAGGTTCTGTACGCCGAATAGAACCGTGGTTTTGGCAGATTGCTTTACAAGGCAATTGCTGCTCTCCAGGGCTAAAACATCAGTACCAGCAAGAATATTATGATATTCATCTTTATCAGTTATATCCGCCAGGGAATTCCAATTACCTAAATCACACCAACCAAAATTGCTTTCTACTACAGCCATACGACTGCTTTTTTCAGCTATGCCATAATCCAGGCTAATATTAGGCAGATCGGAATAAGAACCGATGTAGTGTTCATAGCCATTAAGCATCTTGGTATGCACCTCGGGTAAATATCTGGCAAATTCCTCGCGTAATGTTTTTACTTTGCCAACATATATGCCGGAGTTCCATACATGGCGCCCGGTATTAATATAAGATTGGGCGGTTGAAATATCCGGTTTTTCACAAAAGGAGTCAACGCCGTAAACATCTGGCAGTTCACCAATCTCCCAGCGGCTTTTTTCGATGTAGCCATAATCAGTTTCAGGTCTGCTGGGTGCCACACCTATTGTTGCAATATGGTTTTGCTCTGCAGCCAGGATAGCCTTCTGAATGCTCATGCAAAAAGAATCGTTATTTAAAACATGATGATCAGACGGAAAAACACCCAAAACGGTCTCTTCTTCGTTAGCACCGCATTTAGCTAATGCCAATCCTACTGCTGGAGCAGTGTTTCTTCCTTCCGGTTCACTTAATATTTCTATAAATACATCATCATTACGCTTCTTAATTAGCTTTTCTATATCAGCTAAAAGTTCATCGTTGGTTATTATAACCACACGTTTTGCACCGGCATTTATTAAGCGGTCAATAGTGTGATCCAACATCGTTCGATTGGCGACAATATTACATAGTTGCTTAGGGTGAGTGCGGCGGCTTTCAGGCCATAAACGAATGCCTTTTCCACCAGCTAAAATAACTGATATCATAATATACCTCCGTTAATACCACAAAATTATTTTATGCGTCATAATACCTTTTCATACCTTGAATATTTTGATTTCAAGGACAGCGAATTGCATAATAATTTATTATGTTCATAGCACCAAATATATATACGTGAAATGATTTTAGAAAAGATATATTGGATGGATGAGACTTGGGGGGCATGCATTAATACTGCTGCAGGTTGGATCTATCATATGCATAAAAAAAGCCCGATCGTTATTGAATCGAGCTGGCTGAAGCAAATGGTCCCGACATGTTCTTTGGTTTAGGGCCATAAAACTGATAGTAATTGCATTGAATCCTGCCGTTATAAAGTTTGCGTTTTTTATCCGCCTGGCGTTTAAAATGTTTTTCAAATTGTTGGTGGGAACTGAGAATATAAAAAGACCAGGTTGGGATATTATCCATAACTATTCCCATTTTGCGGTACAATCTTTCCACTTCGGGTTTTTCCGCCAGCCGTTCTCCATAAGGGGGGTTGGTAATCAGATAACCATAATGGTATTTTGAGCGTAGATCGCTAATATCTTGGCGCTGAAAGGACAAGATATCATTCAGCCCAATCATCTTGGCATGATAACGGGCAAGGTCAAGGACGGTATTATCAACATCAAACCCCATAATACCAAGAGCTTGATGGTTAAGGATTGAATCTCTGGCCTCTTCGCGAGCCGTGTGCCAGATATTGGCAGGCAGCTCTGGCCATTTCTCACTGGCAAACCCCCGATTAAGACCCGGGGCAATGTTGCGTCCAATTAAAGCAGCCTCAATAGGAATAGTGCCTGAGCCGCAGCAAGGATCGATCAAGGGGCGGTCGGCTTTCCAGCGGCTTAAATATACTAGTGCCGCTGCCAGGGTCTCTTTTAATGGAGCTTCACCTGCTAATTTTCGGTATCCCCTCTTGTGCAGACCTGCTCCGCTGGTGTCAATAGTTAGCGTAGCAACATTTTTCAGCATTCCCACCTGGATTTTGTATCGCGGGCCGTTTTCTTTAAACCAACGGCAAGGATACTTGGTTTTCATTTTTTCTACGATAGCCTTTTTTACGATAGCCTGACAATCCGAAACACTAAAAAGCTGTGATTGAATGGATTTGCCTTCAACGGGAAATTCAGCTGTTGCTGGCAGCCAGCTTGTCCAGGGCAGATTTTTGGTTCGTTCAAATAGTTCATCAAAAGTTCTAGCTTCAAACTCGCCCATTTTTAACAATAACCGATCAGCAGAACGCAGCCATAGATTACAGCGGGCAATTGCGTCTGCTCCAGCCTGAAAAGAGACTCGGCCATTTTGAATCTGCAGGTCATTATAGCCCATATTCTTAAGCTCATTGGCCACAACGGATTCAAGGCCAAAAGCGGTTGTGGCAATCAAATCAAATTTATTCATTAATACATCCCCTCTTGCCTGATGGGAATTCAGTCCAGTCAGGAAGCGCGGTTTTTATTCTTATCGGCTTTGGCACGGACATCTTTAGCTAATATCATCTTTCTAAGCCGCAGAGATTTAGGCGTTACTTCCAGCAGCTCATCATCGTTAATAAACTCTAAACATTTCTCCAAAGACATCAGCAGAGGAGGGGTTAAGCGTAGAGAATCATCTGCGCTGCTTGAGCGGGTATTCGTTAAGTGCTTCTTCTTACAGGTATTAACAGTAATGTCCTCGTTACGAGCGTTTTCACCCACGATCATGCCTTCGTATACCTCAACTCCCGGCCCGATAAACAGGCAGCCTCTCTCCTGAACATTATATAGTCCATAAGCTACAGCTATGCCACTTTCCGATGCTACCAGGGAGCCGCGGTTTCGCATAGAAATATCTCCTTTAAAAGGCTGGTAATTCACGAAAATATGATTCATTATGCCGTTACCTCTGGTATCGGTTAAAAACTCGGAACGATAACCAATAAGGCCGCGTGCAGGGATTAGGAATTGAAGCTCGACTGTACTGCCAGCGCCGTTGCCCATATGGATCATTTCTCCCTTGCGAGATCCCAGAGTTTCAATTACAGTTCCAGCGTAATCGGCGGGAACCTCCACAAATAACCTTTCTATCGGTTCGTGAATAACTCCATTAATAATCTTGGTTATCACTTCCGGACGGGTTACGGCAAATTCATATCCTTCCCGGCGCATAGTTTCTATTAATATGGAAAGATGCAGCTCACCTCGCCCGGATACCTTAAAACAATCCGGGGTAATCTCATCAACCCGCAATGAGATATTAGAAAGCAATTCTCGTTCCAATCTTTCCCGCAAATGACGACTGGTAACATAGGTTCCCTCCAAACCGGCCATAGGACTGTTATTAACCACAAAATTCATGGCCAGCGTAGGTTCATCAATATTTATAAAAGGCACGGGGTCAATATTATCAACCGCACAAAGCGTGTCACCGATGTTCATATCTTCAATGCCGGATATGGCTACGATCTCTCCAGCACTTGCCTCAAGCACTTCCAGCCTTTTCAGGCCTTCAAATGTATATAGAGTGTTAATTTTCACCTTCTTGTTTTTATTACTGGTATTGCATAATACTAGTTCTTGAGATTTGGATATGGAGCCGCGAGATATTTTGCCCACACCAATCCTGCCCACATAGCTATCATAATCAATGGAGGATAGAACCAACTGCAGAGGTCCGTCCTCATTGCCTTTGGGAACCGGTATATTTGATATAATCATATCCAGTAAGGGCTTCATATCTGCGGAAGTGCCATGCAAATCATTATTAGCATATCCCATTTTGGCTGAGGTATATACAACCGGGAAATCAAGCTGATTTTCATGTGCGTCCAGATCAATAAAAAGGTCCAGAATCTCATCTAGAACTTCCTGCGGCCTGGCATCAGGACGGTCTATTTTGTTAATAACCAAAATTGGTTTCAGGCCAGCTTCCAAAGCTTTTCTAAGCACAAAACGGGTTTGCGGCATTGGACCTTCAAAAGCATCCACCAACAACAATACCCCGTCAACCATCTTGACAATGCGTTCCACCTCGCCGCCAAAATCGGCATGGCCAGGGGTATCTACAATATTAATCTTCGTTCCGTTATAATTAATGCTGGTATTTTTCGAAAGAATCGTGATACCGCGTTCACGTTCCAGGTCATTACTATCCATTATTCTATCCTGCATCACCTGGTTATTACGGAAATAGCCGCTCTGCTTAAGCAGTTTATCTACCAAAGTGGTTTTGCCATGATCAACATGAGCGACTATAGCAATATTTCTAAGATTACTTTGCTTCATTTTTCTAACCCTTTCTAAATATCTTAGGTATATTCAATCAGTGCAACTTTTTAATTATATCAGGGCTTTCTATCATATTCAATAAGGTTTGAAATTAGATTGATTATTAACCCAATAATCTTACAGAGTATAATTTGTGCATCTATCTTTACAAATATGACATGTGAAGCAAGAAGAATGCAATGATAATCTGCATAATAATTGCTTGTTGGTATA
>JAQVWS010000090.1 GCA_028709585.1 Syntrophomonas sp.
CTAGCTCCATTTCCTTGTCGCTCAACTGTCTCATGATAAACATCTCCTTACTGTTTATTTATGGAGATTATTACCATTTACACAGTTGAGCATACGTTCTCTTGGGTTTAATAAAAGCAATCCTTCCTAGAGCAAGAATGGGATTTATTACGTATTACCCCTTCACTTGTTTGGGTTTTCATTTATCAGAACCTTTATTTGACCATCACAACGTTTATGGCTTTGATTAGAGCGGTGGCTTCATTACCCACTTTAAACCCGGCTTTTTTTAGCGAATCTGTCGTCATCACGGAGGTTATTTGGGTATCACCTCTTTGAATAATAACCTCTGACATAATATCTCCTTCTTTGATTTGTACTATTTTTCCGTTCAGTTGGTTACGAACTCCAGCTTCCATGCGCTCACCCCTTGCTATCAATAAATCTATTTCTACCCCTATGGTGTCATATTTACAGAAATACTATACATGCGCTGCGTAGCAATCAGGGGTGATTTAAGTATGGTTGTTTGTTGCAGCCATTTAAGGCACTTTATGTGCGCATTGGCAGCAAGGGACTGAGCAGCATCTCATGTTTTTGCTTTTCTTTCTTTGCCTGCCTTAAAATACTATGGTTTTGCCTGCGTTAAGCAAAATCTCAGTTGCGTTATACATGTTGGTTACCTCACCAACCTGAAGCTTTTCTTTTAATGAAAAATAATCCAAACATGTGCCGCATGACAATATCTGTACGCCCTGCCGCTCAAATTCACGCAGATAATCCAATACCGGGGATCCTTCCGAACATAAGTAAACACCGCTATTCATAAATATAAGGTGACTAATTCGAGAAACTGATTCAGTTAATGTATAAAGAAAACTTTTCATCAATACAGCGCCTAATTCATCACTGCCTTCGCCAAAAAACTGTGATTTAACCAGGATAGCGATGTTTTGGGGTAAAGCTGGTTCAACATTTAACCCGGCTGACTCTTTTAACATATGAATATGTTGCACTGCACCCAATTCTTCTACAGTGAATCGGTAGCCCTGACTCTTGGCGAGTTTGCACACATTTTCCAGAGAAGTGGGATTATCTACCAGGGTTATAATTTCATCACCGGTTTTTTCATCCATAACACGTTTAGTCAGGATTACTGGCTGTGGGCAAGAGAGCCCCCGAGCGTCCACTGTTCTACTCATAAATATCATCCTCTCTATTATTCTTAGGTTTTTCTTTGTTGATCATATAACCTTAGCAGCCACCGAACCAATATCAATGCCTATCACTATCATTTCTCTACCATCTCCAGCATTGCTTCTATACGAACCTTGAGACTTTCCAAATCCGAATTAGAGTAGTCGCTTTCCAGGTGCAGGTAAGGAAGGCCTTTGGACTTCACCAGTTTACCCACCTCAAAAGCTTCAATATTATAGGTGTGGCAAGCCTGCCAGGTCAGGTCGATGACCGCATCCGCCCGGAAATCATTAATCATTCTATCCAACAGCTCCAGCCTGTAGGGATTGGGGCTCATGCAGGAGCAGGGGATCGCCAGGTATTTTTCTGCCAGAGCCACGATCGGATCCGCGCCTTTAGTGTCGGTTTGCAGTTCCAGAGTCTTATAGCCGGAACAGTTTTCCATGGCGACGACATAACCTCCCAGTTCTTCGGTGAGGCGGATAACTTTTTCAGTACCCAGACCCACCGGACAGCCGGTCAACAGCACCCGGGGTGCCTTTGCCCGCCCGTTCTTAGGCTGATTGACAACCTCCTGAACCAGAACATTCAGGTTGTCTATCAAAACTCCTTTATTGCTGCTGAAGCTGCGGGACCAGGCAGCGGTGAGTATATCCATCCCGGTTAGAGGCGGCGGATCGGCCCGGTTCAGATCGAACATGGCCTTGATTGCCCGCTTTTCCTGGTTAACTACTTCTATAGCCTTCCATATAGCCTGGTCACTTATGGTAGTCTGTAATTCTTTTTCCAAGCGGTCTTTTAAACACCGTAATTCTTCCACCCACAGCTCAAATGATGCCTTAGTATTATTTACCTGGGGAAGCTGCATCACATGGACCGGTTTCAGATCCCGCATAATCTCAAACATCTTTTTTTTACCGTCGCAGGTGGTTTCGCCCACGATTAAGTCGGAAAAATGAAAGAACGGGCAGCTGTCAGTAACCGCAAACCCGTAAGAGGATTTAATTAAAGGGCAGAGATTGCGGGGCAGAGTTTCTTCCGCAGCAGCAATTGGGGTCTCACTCATCCCGCAAAGCCCCACTGGAATTGCTCCTGCCGCCAATATTAGTTCCTCAGGACAAAAAGTGCAATAAATGCCGACCACTTTGACGCCATTCTCCTTGGCCTCTTTTATTAGCATCAGGTTCACTTCTCTGGCACTGGCGAAGCTTTGCATATAATCGTTTAACATATAACAAAATTCTCCCTTTTATAGATACAGTCGGTGCGTTATTATTTCCTCAGCGCTGCTGACGGGATCCCAACCTTTTACCAAATGGACACACAGCGACACATAGCCCGCAAACACATCTCTCAATCTCGATATCCCACTCTTTTTTGCGATTGTCCATAAAATTAAAGCACTTGGCCGGGTCCACCCGCTCGCAATCAGCTTCCCGTTCATTAAATTCGCGCCCTTTTATTGCTCCCGACGGACAAGCCAGCTGGCATATTTGGCAATTGTGACAGGCGGATTCCACGGGTTGCGCAGTTTCAAACGGGGCATCAGTAAGGATGCTGGCCAGTCTGACCCTCGGTCCCTCCCGTGGGGTAAGGAAAAGACCATTCTTGCCTATCCACCCTAATCCGGCTGCTCTGGCCACTAACTTATGTGATATAAGGGCAGCCAAACGTTCCTGATATACACCATAGGAGGCCGGGACAGGGTAGGCCCTCCAGCCATTACCCTCCAGATAGTTGGCTATTCTGGCGGTGCCAGTATTTTGCAAATAATCAATGGCATAATAGTTGTAATTATGAAAAGAAAGAATTTTGTCGCGCTCTTGCTCCTCAATGCTATCAACAACTGCATTCGAAAGACGAATGATCAGGGAAACTGCCCGGGGGAATTGATTTATAAAGGGACCACAAAAATCACTCATATAGGAGTGATAGGGGGTCAGGTCAGCAAAACCGCAATAATCCCAACCGCAGGCAAAAGCCATATCTGTTAATTGTTTTTCTAAATGCATCTTATTTTTCCTTAAATGTTATATTGCCAGAAGTCTGCTAATACTAGATAAAGTAGGCTGTCTGGTAAACAGCCTACTTTATAGAGAACCCAAATTAATGCCAGGTTTCGTACTCTTTTATGTTTTCTTTTGTAACCACAGCCAGTGGACTATTAACCTGCTTGGGAACTTCCATGCCCTGAATAGTTTTCAGTGCCAGCAATATTCCGGCTTTGGCATAGGCGTCCATGGAATAGGCGATGCTTCCGTCGAGTTTGCCGGCTTGTATTGCTTCCTTGGCCTCATCTGTGAAGTCTACTCCAAAAACAAACTTGCCTTCTCTTTTGCCAGCTGCGGCCAGCGCGTCAGTTGCAGCCAAGGCCATAACATCGTTACAGCAAAAGATCCCTTTTATATCTGGATTTGACTGCAGAAGGTTGGTAGTAATATTGTAGGCTGTATTCCTGTCCCAATTGGCAGGTTGTACGGAAACCAGCTTAATCCCCGGGGTATTTTCAAATACTTTTTTGGCCCCGGTGGTTCTGCCTTCACTTTGTCCGGCTCCGGGTATTCCCTGAATAATGGCGACTTTCCCGCCTTCTTTACCTATTTTCTCAACAATATACTCAGCAGCCTTTTGGCCCTGCTCTTCAAAGTCTACCGTGATGCGGCCATCCAGGTGCCCCCCTGCCTGTGCAAGTGCATCCACATTAATACCTGGCCCCAGGTTGACTGTTTTGATCTCTTTCTTATTGGCTGCCACTACACCAGGCACCAGATTGAATGGCTCGATAGGAGAAACAATTAATCCTTTGTAGTCCTTGGCAACCATGGCTTGCAAGGTTTCCAGCTGAGATTTGGTGTCATTCTCGGTTGGTGCCGCCATGACTTCAATGTTAACGCCCAGTTCTTTGGCCGCCCGCTCATAAGAATCTTTGAGTGAAACCCAATAAGGATTGGCCAGCGTTATGACCAGTATGCCCATTTTTTCACCTTGCTGAAGTTTAGGTAGGGGCTGCAATTGTTCCATCAGTATTTTCTCATTTTCTAGTACCTTGGCATCAGCTACCGGGGCAGCGGGGGGTGGGATTTGCTTCTCGCCGGTGTCCTTTTTTGTGCCACATCCGACTATTGATAACATAAAAATACTTAATAATATGACTGCGATTAGTTTTATATTCTTTTTCACTTTAATCCTCCTAGCATATTCTTGTGGGATGCGTTTCTGAGACGCAACTCAGAAATGATTATTGCAACCAGGATAATTACGCCGATGGTAAGCTGCTGATAATATGACGGTATGTTTAAAATCGTTAAACCATTACGCAACATCCCTAACAGCAGGCATGCCATTACGGTTCCGGTTATGCTTCCTCTCCCTCCTTTCATATCCGTACCACCCAGCACTACTGCAGCAATAGCATCAAGCTCAAACATCCAGCCAGCCAGTGGTTCTGCAGTGTTCAAACGTGCAGTTACCACTAATCCACCTATTGCTGCGGCAACTCCGGAAATGATGTAAATAATAGTTTTATAAGTTTTATGGGCTACACCAGAACGCCGCAGCGCTTCCTCGTTTCCACCTAAGGATAGGGCGTAATAACCCAATTTGGTGCGATTAAGCACCAAAGCACCCAGCAAAGCCAGAAATAGCGCTGTTAAAATGGGGGGGTTAACCGGGCCAATATGGCCGCTGCCCCACCAGGTAAAGTCTTTGGGGAATCCGTAAATAGGAATGCCCTTGGTAAGAATTAGAGCAATGCCTCGTGTTATCGACATGGTCGCCAGGGTAACAATAAAGGGACTCAGATTCAATTTGGAAATTAACAGGCCATTAAACAGACCTATTGCAGCTCCGGCGGCCAGGCCGATTAGGATAGACTCTCCCGTATTCAATCCGGCCTGCAGGGATATAGCCATACAAACACCGCTTAGAGCGGTGATGGCACCCACTGATAAATCGATTCCGCCGGTACAGATAACATAAGTCATTCCCACGGAAATTATTACCAGTAACGCACTCTGATCCAAAATATTACGCCAATTATCCCAGGTCATAAAGAACGGTGAGGCTTGATCTAACAGAGCGGCCATAATAATAAGTATCAAAGCGAGTAATATCTGTGAAAAATGGTCGCTCCACGACCATAACAGACTTCTAATTTGCCGCATCTATTTGCCCTCCCATGCCAGCCCTGGTAATATGAGCAGCCCCCATAATGAGTTCAACAATCTGATTAGGTTGATAATCCATCGTGTTGCAAACTGCGGCAATCTGTCCCTGGCGCAGTACACATATGCGTTGTGCTATTTCAAAAACATGATGCAGATTGTGGCTTATTACCACAACCGCCATCCCCGTCCGAGCCAATTCTTGCATTAATCTGATCACTTTAGCCGACTCTTGAACACCCATAGCCGCTGTAGGTTCATCAAAGATAATGACATTTCCTCCCTGGATAATGGCTCTGGCTACCGCTACCCCTTGTCTTTGCCCGCCGGATAAAAGGCCTACCGGTGTTTTTAAGGAAGGGATATTTACCTGCAGGCTATTCAAGACTCGGCGAGCCTCCTTTTCCATTTTGCGCCGATCGATTAGTAAGCCAGCCTTTACTATTTCACGACCCAGAAATATGTTGCAAACTACATCCCGGCAGTCAACTAAGGCCAGGTCCTGGTATACTGCGGATATGCCCAGACGGATGGCTTTAGTCGGAGACAAGAAATGATAGGATTGTTCTCCCACTTGTATGTATCCGGAATCTGCCTTGATCGCTCCGGATAGTGTTTTAATAAGGGTGCTTTTCCCGGCACCGTTATCGCCTACAATGGCTAATATTTCGCCTGTGTAAATATCCAAGCTGACATCTCGCAATGCAGTAATGTTTCCATATGATTTACTCAGGTGCGAAACCCTTACCACCGGATCAAATGTTTTAGTAATCATAAATAACTCTTTCTTCCGAAGTATAAAAATTAGTTATATATTGTATACGCACTATTCATGGTGTATTATATATAAATATCTATGTTTTTGTCAATGACAACCATGCCATAATTGGTAGTATTTATTGCATTATGTTTTGTGTATAGGAGAGGATATTGTGACCGTACAAGTTTCTACCAGCTTTGTGGTTGAAACAGCTTTGTTGGGTCAAGGGCTGGTTTCTGTCAACAGCACCAAGATAAAAGAGCTATGGCCAGATGGTGCGCTTGTAACGTGGCTGCAAAAAGGACGTATTAAATTAGGATCAATAGAGGAATTTCTTTATTATAGAGATCAAAATAAATCTTGGCGAAGGCTGGACGGTTTGACTCTTTATGAAGGTTTGCAAGAAGGGGCCGACGGATTTCTCACCGCCTCAGCTGCCATGGTAGTTGCCGAGGATTTAGGATGCCCGATAGTTGTGAGTGCAGGTTTAGGTGGAATTGGAGATATTATTGCGGAACGTCTTTGCTATGACCTTCCTGCCCTGGCGAAGATTGAAATAACTCTGGTGGCCACCTCGCCCAAAGATATGCTGGATATTTCAGGAACTATAGGCTGGCTGCACAAAAACTACGTAAAAACATTTGGCGTCGGTACAGAATATTGTGATGGTTACGTCTTTGTGGGTCAAAAAACTCAACTTATGCAACCACTAAATTGTAATGAGTTAGGCCCAATAGTTAAAGGGCATAATCTGATTTTGAATCCAATTCCTCATGGAAAAAGGCTCCAAAATCCCTTCTATTTACGTGAGGCGATTAAGGCCGGCAAACTTGCAGAACAAAGGGGTGAGCATTTCCATCCCGCGGCTAATAGAAGATTGGATGAGCTTAGCCAGGGTTGCTCTTCGGAAATCCAGTTGGATTCACTTATTGCTAATATTGCCATTGCCAGGAGTATTTCAGTAAACTAATTGGTTAGGCAGATTTTTATCTTATATGCTGAGGATAGCTCATTACAACATAGTTATGTTATATTGTTAACTGTAAAGTTAAACGCAAATGTTAATGTCAATCATAAATCAGGCCACAAACCGGTAAAATATTAGGCCACCCAGATAAAAAATTAATCCATATTGGTTTGCTGGGTAAGAGCCTGTTTAAATCGGTAACTCTCACCATTGATATTAAGAATATGGGCCTTGTGGGTCAGCCTATCCAGCAGGGCGGCCGTCATCTGATCATCAAGTAACACCTCCGTCCATTTAGGGAATTCCAGATTTGTAGTGATAATAATACTCCCTCTTTCATTCCGGCTTGAGCAAAATTGAAAAAGCAACTCAGCTCCGGTTTTACTGAAAGGCACATAGCCAAGCTCATCTATGATCACCAGATGATATGTTGCATATTGCTTTTCCAACCTGTTTAGCCGATATTCCTGTTGAGCCGCCAGCAGTTCATTAATTAATCCGGCGGCAGTAAAGAATTTAACCTTCAACCCTTTCCGGCAGGCTTCATAACCAAGAGCAGTAGCAATATGGGTTTTTCCTACTCCGGAATTTCCCACCAGGATAATATTTTCGAGTTTTTTGATGTACTCGCAACTAGCTAATTTTAATACTTTTTGCTTATTTAGACTGGGGATGGCTTTAAAATCAAAGCTGTCCAAAGTCTTTATTACCGGAAATGCTGCCTGGCGTATTCCACGATGTATTCGGTTATTTTCCCTTTGGCTGATTTCCTGTTCCAGCACTCCTAACAGATATTGTTCAAAGCTTAAGTTGTTGTTCTCAGCTTCCCGGGCCATAGCCAGATATACTTTGGCCGCCTGGGGCATTTTGAGTTTCTTTAGATAACTTTCCAGCAGCATATTCTGGGGTGAATTCATATATCGGTTCCCCCTTGCTGCATAAGAGCTATATATTTGCTTAAATCAGGGGTCACTACATTTACCTGTGGGATATTAGCTATTTTATCTGGCCTTAGGTGCGATATTTTCGGGCTGTCGGTGTTCAGCTGCATTAGTATGTTTAAGACCCCGTCATAACTGTAAACGTTATATGCCATAGCCATATTAATAGCCTCGGCAACCTGATCAACCGGATATTCACGGTTAAGCATCAGTATCTTGACAAATTCCCGGTTTCCTTTTGGATTCCTGGCTGCTAAAATTCGGCGGTACTGTTCATATACGGCTGGTAATGATTCCGGCCGGTATACTCTGGTATTAGGGATTGCTCTGGCTTTCATGAGCAATAGTTCCAGATAATGATCCAGAACCAGGCTTTCTTTATTTCTTCCGTATATTCTTTTATGATTGGCTATTAGTTCATGGTTTAAAACGATATCTATTTTATCAACATCAGCTCTGATGGTTACTTTTTCGCCAATGTATTTAAACGGTACCGAGTAGCGATTGGTCTCAAACTGGATCATAGAATATGTATTTACCTTGGCTTCACTGTATCTGACACATTTAAATGGTGCAGCTGGTAGTGTTTTCAAAGCCTGGAGTTCATCTTGCCATCTTAAATTTTTGGCCAGCTGAGCCATACATTTTTCATGCAGGTAATCATTTAATTCCTCAAAAGATTCTACTTCTGGATAGGGAACAAATAATTGTTTAACCGCCTGCTGACCAGCTTTTTCCACCCCACCTTTTTCATTACCTTTAGCAGGTCTGCAAAATTGGGCCTGGTAGAGATAATGGGTTCTTAAGGCAATGAATTGATCTTGTTCTTCTCTCTGGGTGCCCTGCAAAATCTTTTTTACTGCGGTCTTAAGATTATCATAGGCTATTTCATTTGGAACCCCGCCCATGAATTCAAAACATTTACGGTGACCATCAAAGAAGGCTTCCTGTTTCGCAAACGGATAGGCTCTGACATAATATCCTCCCGAACCTCTGAGTTTCATGACAAACAAATATGCCTTGGTTTCTATGCCGTTTAGAAAGAACCAGGCTTCCATCCAATCAACTTCGGCATGTTGCCCCAGGTCAAATTGCAGGGGAACAAAGGCTTCTTTGAGTTTGGGTCTTATTTTACGCAGATAATCTGCAACCGTATTGTATCCGCCGGTAAAACCATATTCATCTCGTAATCGTTCAAATATCCGCCTACCAGTATGCCGCTGCTTTCGATGCCTGGTCTGATCAGTTTTTAGAATCTCATCAATAATTGGAATGAATGGACCTAAAACCGGGTGCCCTTTTGGTTTAGTTAATTTATATCGTGGTGGTTCAGGATCTTCCAAGTTTATGTATTTAGCTATGGTATCCCGGTGATGACCAGTTATTTTGCTTATTTCCCGAATACT
>JAQVWS010000091.1 GCA_028709585.1 Syntrophomonas sp.
CAGGGAGATATTCTCCTTGTATAAGGATTCCATACTATGCTTTGGAGGTATATCGTCAAACAAATATTTCATGTCTTTCACCATTCCTGTACTCCTGATAAACGGGGTAAAAGCTTGCTGAGTTCTTGTTCGCTTATGATTTCAATAGGTATTATGGTTCTCATCCTGGATAAATCAATCTCATGCGGTTTTTGCAGCCGACGCAGATATTTATCCGTAATAATTCGTATTACAGGTCGCTGGGGAATTTCTGGATTAAGATAACATACTATACCAATTTCGCCGGTTGTTAATTTTATGAAACTGCCCAATGGATAAATAGCTATATTGGATATCATTGCGGCAACTACCTGTGGATCGAAGTATATGCCGGACATGCGTTTTATCAGGTTAATTGCCTGAGTAACCTGATAAGGAGGCCGATTAGGGCGATCCGCCATTAGATTGTCATATGTATTGGCGACGGCTACAATACGTGCATATTGGTGTATTTTGTCACCTGCCAGCCTACGCGGAAAGCCTTTTCCATCCCAGCGTTCATGGTGTTGAAAAGCAACATGAGCCGACAATAGTGAAAGGTCGCCATAACTCTTAATAATTGCATACCCAGTTTCAGGATGTTTGGAGAGCACTGCATATTCTTCTTCATTCAGGTTCCCGACTCGATTTACCAATCCCGATTCATATTGCGCTTTGCCAATATCATGCAGCAGCGCTCCAATTCCCAGTTCTTTTAATCTGGTATCATCATAACCCATGGTAATTCCAGTCATTACGGCAAGGGTACAAACACTTACTGAGTGATAAAAAATAGCGTTATCCAAGGTTGACATATCAGTAATACTGAGCAGCACCCGGCTATTGTCAAGAATCTCATCTAACAGATTATTTATCACTTTGCGTAAAGCAACCGTGTTTATTTTACGATCTTTTTGTAAATTACTAAAAGATCTTTTAACCATTTTTACGGTTGAGATTCTAGTTTCCTCAGATATTACGTCCGCACCTTCATCAATTTCTCCAAAGGTGTCATCATAAATATATAAATAACGAATCCCCATACCAATAAGCCTATTTATATAGTGCTCGTTAAGTTCAATCCCTGATCGGAGCCAGATATTCCCGTCACTGTCAATAATCGTGCGGCCTAATATCATGCCTTCACAGGCATAATCCATAGGTATCTTCCGCAAATGCTCCACCTGCCCTGTAGATTTACTTGAACATAAGATAATTTTACCACATTTTTTGTAATAATATGAATCTTTAGTATTTGGTTATGTTATTGGTAAAGTTTTCAACTTAGTGTAAGTAGAAGACTTAAGAAATAGGGTGCTGCCTGGAGTTAGCAGGGTTTTAAATTTGTCGGCGGCCATATCAACAGTCTCATAATAACTTATCTTATCCTGGGGAAATCCGGACTGAATTGCTCCCTTCATATATTCGTCAGCCCATAATCCTATAGCTATTACATATGCAAATGTGCCCCGGGCAATTTGCCGACCAATATCAAAGTGGACCTTGCGGGCATAATCCTCGATATCTCGGGAAGGGCGTTCCATATCACCAATAACTAAAACTATTGGCTGTTCACTGGCCATTACTATTAATTCCTCAATGAGTAAACGGGTAGAATCAGGATTAGCATTAAAAGTATCATCAACAATGGCTGCGCCGGTTGGACTAGGATAAATCTTAAGCCTGCCATCCACAGGATGAAATTGCTCCAAACCCAGGGCAATATCCTGGGTTGACATTTCCATAATTAAACCGACAGTAATAGCGGCCAGGGAATTACCCACATTGTATCGTCCCAATATATTAATATTACAATGGAATTTCTGATCTGGAGTATTAACCAGAAAAAATGTTTTAAATCCCTGACGATGAATATCTGATGCCCAGATATCACACCTATCACTAAAGCCATAACGTATAATCTTACCTTTATATGTGTGTAGGGGTAGTTTACGACAGTTGGGATCATCCCAATTAACAATAATAATACTTTTTTCCGTTAAATATTCAATTATTTCCGCTTTGGCTGCAATAATATTCTGAATTGACCCCAGACGAGTAAGATGAGCGCTGTGAATACTGGTAATCACACCAATATCAGGTTTTATCAAGCGAGTCGCAGCTCTGATAATACCAGGTGATTTCATACCCGCTTCCAAAACAGCCGCCTGTGTTAACCCGTTAAGACGTAACAGATTTCTGGCAATCCCCGACAAAGAATTCATATTTTTTATACTGATTAAAGTGGGGAATTTCTCCTTTAATACTGCTCCGATCATTTCCTTGGTAGTGGTTTTGCCCGAGCTGCCGATAACCTGGACAACTGGTATGGAGAATTGATCTCTATAGAAATTAGCCAGAGATCGGTAAGCCCGGCTGAGGTTGGAAACTTCTATAATTGTAATACCCGCAGCATGAAATATACCAGGGGATAATATATTCGGAGATCTCACAATCAAGCAGCCCACATCATAATTTTTAAGCTCATTTAATAATAACTGTTCATTTACGAAAGATTCTTTTAATAGGGTTATATACGTAAGGGGCTTTTTATTATATTTACTCACAGCCAATGGTATGGGCTGGTCAGAACCCACCGTTACGATCCGGCCCTTTACAATATCAACAAGTTCTGGCAAACGTATACTAACCAAATGATCACCTTTTCTTTTTCTAGTATTGGGGGTCTGACGGAGGCAACATTAGCTATCGCTAATTTGATTATTGTGGGTAAGAAAAACAAAGTATTCCATCAGATACTTAAAGTGACGTGCTAAAATTTTGTCATTAGAAAAATAATCAGATTTAGAGCTAACCTCTATTACCCAAGGTTTTCCATAATAATCTATACCTATATCAATTGACAGTATTCCTAAAGATAGATTCAGATTTTTCTCCAAAATCCTGGGAACATAATAATAAATATCTTGTAATTGAGCTTCAACATAACTTACTAATGATTTATTACCATTACAAATGGAGTGAATTGCCTGCTTATATGAAACTCTTTGGCCTACCTTGGGATAAGTGACAAATCGATTCTCTCTGGCCACCCTAACATTTATACCGGTAAACACCCATTGTCCATAACCATTTTTCTGCACCTGAGCCCTAAGATCAAAGACTTGTTCATTTATTCTGCATAGATCAATACCTTTTTGGATTATATAGTTGTCGGGATCTTTTATTAAACCGAGCAAATTGTTCCATAAACCGGATATGGAATTGGTTTTATGCCAATGAGGGGTTGGAAGATCTGAGGGACAATAACTAAAAGCATGGGGATGGTTACAGATGATTTTAATAATACCTCGGCCCGCATTATTATTTGTGGGTTTGATAAATACTTCATCATATTTATCCGAGAAAACCTGCAGGTTTGAGTAAGAAAGCCAAGCGGTAGGGGGAAGAAATTCTGAGGTAAACGGATTACTCTTCAAAGCTTGGCAGACTTCCCATTTATCAAGAAAGCGAGTGTTGAACAGCTTGATATTAGGATCATTAGATAATATCTGCAGTAGTTGTTTTATGGGGGGGTGTTTTTCGATATTTCTGCTGCGAATGCGATTATAGATTATATCAGGAAAAGGAAAGAGTTTACGTTCCCAGTGACCCCCTTCAGCTTTGTCATGAACAAAGACATAGCCATTTATAATTCTATCCTTCTCAATAATATCTTTGGCAAAAAAGATAAAGATGTCTATCCCGTATTTTTGTGCTGCAGCAAATTTTTGTTTAATAATGTCCGCTTCTTTGCCAATCGGGAACCCATCAGCATCAAACTTGACTGTAGCTAGAACACCTACCCGAGGTTTATTATTCATCTGCAATGCTCCTTGTTTTTGGTTCTAATTGATAATATGAAAAGTATGAATTATAGGTGATTCTATTGAACAGATCAGCCGGTATATTATATAGATGACCATACAAAAGAAAAACCGTTCCCAATCAGGAAACGGCTTAAAGGATGAAGGAGTATTATATAAAATTCAGTATGCAGGGTTTTAGTAGAGACCAAGCACTTTCCACCACACTGAGCCCGCTCCCAGCCAGATCACCATATTGATCGTGGCAATGATAAAGCCCAGCTTCCACCAGGTGCCCTGATCAACATACCCGGCTCCAAAGAATATAGGGGCTGGACCTGATGAATAGTGGGTGAGTGAGCCGCACAAATTACCAAAGAAGCCAAGAACTATGGCCGCTAACATGGCCGGTGCACCGGCAAATACGGCAATAGCCAGCAACGGAGCGTAAAAAGCGCTGATATGTGCGGTCAGAGAAGCAAACAGGTAATGTACATATAAGTAGAACAATACCATTATAACAAGAGTCGGCAGCCAGGCGATGCCAGTCAGCATTCCGCCAACTGATTCAGCAATCCATTTTACTACGCCAAGCTTGGTCATTAAACCGGCCAGGCTTATTAATACTGCCAACCACACAGCTAAATCCCAAGCGCCACTTTCGCCCAGACAATCCTTCCAGGTAATGACACTGGTAACCAAAAGAAATGCAGCGGCCAGCAGGGCTACTGTAGTAGCACTGATCCCGGTTAGTGTTCCAGTTGTCCATAATGCCAGACAGCCAACGAACACGCCCAGCATTGTCTTTTCTCCGCCGGATATCGGGCCCATTTTAGTCAGTTCTTCACGTGCCATCTGCGGTGCTTCGGGAGTTTCTTTTAGCTCAGGTGGATAGATTTTATATAGAATCAGGGGCATCAACAAAATGGAGATTACACCGGGAACAACTGCTGCCACAAACCAGCCCATCCAGGTAATCTCAACGCCTACAGTCTTGGCGGCCAGTCCTACGGCCAATGGGTTGGAAGCCATCGCAGTTATAAACATGGCAGATACAATACAGGTGGCATGGTGTTCTACCTGGAACAGGTAAGCGCCCACCTTGCGTGCAGTCGCGCCAGGTTTTGAATCAAAAACCTCACATAATCCGTTAATAATCGGAAAAACAATGGCGCCGCCCCGGGCGGTTACGGATGGCATAACCGGTCCAAAGAACAGGTCGCTGAATGCCATGGAATAACCAAGTCTCAGGGTGTTGGTACCAATGGCTTTAACAATTAGTAGCGATATGCGCCTGGCCAGACCGGTTTTAAGGAACCCTCTGGCTAGGAAGAAGGCCATGACCACCAGCCAAACGGTGGTATTGGCAAACCCACTGAGCAGATCTCCTAGTGATGCCACTTTTAAAAGAGCGCAAAGAGAAAGACTTAATAATGCCATTGGACCCATTGGAATGGGTGCCAGAACGAAGCCTAATATAGTGGCCACAAATAGAGCAAATAAATGCTGCCCTGCTATAGAAAGTCCTTCAGGATTGGGCATGAACCATATAATTAATGCAACAGCAATAATAATCAACCAGTTCCTCAGTGTAGGATCCTTTTTTGGAGCAATATTTGCAGGTTGATTCAAATTTATATCCCCCTCTCAAGATAATTATACCCTGTGAATTCTAATGCTTTAGCCTTCATATCCCTCCTTAATTATAATTATAGAAAACCCGAAAACGGTTTATTCTATCACTTCCCTTCGTCAAGTGATTAACTAAAATGAGAATATGAAAAGGTAGATAATTCATTTTGTCCACCTGACAAGCTTAAAAAATACCCATATTTGTCTAAAATTATCACTTATAAGAAAATAGAAAAGCCCCAGCAGAATTTAATCTGGTGGGGCTCAATGGCCTCTCATTTTGTATTCAGTTAATTATCGTTTTAGGATCGAGTGTTAGCTAGCTGATTGGTGTACAAATTATTGGTTCCCTGGATTTTTAATGATTTTGTTTGGGTGACAAGTCGGTTCAGCGAATGGCAACGGGGGCACTTAATCTCTAATTGACTACACTCCTGATATCTTACTAAAAGTTTATTGCATTTCTGACATCTTAACTCAGTTAACACATCTGCCACCCCTTTAAAAGAATTGTTGGCTTACGGTAGCTTAGAAGCGGGTGAAAATACTAGATTTATTTTATTAGGACAATTTGCTGCAAACAAAAAATCTGATTCTGGTGTAAATAACCATACTAAAAACAGAAGAAAGGGTCTCTTAAAGCAATGATGAGAAAAGCGAAACTGGTTATGTTATTAGCCTAAAAGTTATCTATATGATAACTATATTGGTTACATAATAATAATATTCAACAAAGGAAAAAATAATCCTTTATTTTGTGTAAAAAAAAATAATATTTTTGCAATTATTTCACGAAATGGTATAGATTACAAAGTGTAAGCTTTGAGTAGTGCTGAAATGAAATACAAAAAAAATTTTTGCATAAAGTTAGGATTTGAGTTATTATTATCTATAAAGTTAACTATATAATAACATAGTTAGTCATATTATAATAGTATTTAAATTAAAATAAAAATTTTATTTTAGTTGCCTATATATCTTGATATAATTAGATTTTGATATAGATTTAAACTATTGTGGAAATGAGAGGGTTAATATGGATAATAACGATAAAAAAGTATATCCTTTACTCCAATCTGTTGAAAGAGCACTAAATATCTTAAGCCTTTTCTCTGAACAGCAAAAAGATCTTTCATTGAGCGAGATCAGCCGTTTACTTGATACTTCATTACCGGTTACGCTTAAGTATCTGAATACCCTTCAGGCTCATGGCTGCGTTAAAAGAGCCCCCAGCAATAAGCGTTATTCTTTGGGATATGAGTTGATAAAGCTTGGCAACCTGGCCAAGAACTCGAACCCGTTGAAAGAGATTGCACATTCAGTAATGGCCAGGTTATCAAATGAGACCGGCGAATCAGTTTATCTGCTCGTTCCCGATTTACCGTTTTACCAGGCAGTATGTATTGATAGTGTGGAAAGCCCGCAGCCGGTTATTTCCAAGTTTAGAATGTCAGCACCACTATACGCGGGCAGTTCCAAAAAATCGATACTAGCTTTTTTAGGGGATGAATATCTGCAGTCGCTCTTATCAAACATAGAATTAATTCCCCTTACCAAGAATACGGTTATTGATCCGGATTTATTAATAAAACAAATAAAAGAAATAAGAGCGTGCGGCTATGATATTTCCATAGAAGAATCTGTGCATGATGCCGGAGCCATAGCTGCCCCAATTTTTGATTCCTATGGCATTGTGGGCAGTATATGTCTATTCATACCTTTGTATCGTTTTTCGCAGGAAAGAAAGCCATTATTAATCGAACTAACCCTAAAAGCAACTAATGATATATCCAAATTATTAGGATATAATAAGTTTGAAAATTATTAATAATCCCGGGATTTCATTTTGATTAAAGTATATTTTAACAAGCTGTCTTTGGAGGCAGCTTTTGTTTTTTCTGGGCAAAAAACCAGGTATTAAATTCCGCGCAAATTCAAATTACATAATACTCCACAAATTTTCAGCTTTTATTAAGTTTGGATTCAGTTAAGAATTGGATAATTATAGCCAACATGGTAATTAAGGAAAAACAGGCAAGAACAAAACCCTTTATGGGAAACTGATTTTGGAGTGATGAATGCTGATGGCGGAATCAAACAATCTTAAATTGGACCAACATAGAGTCAAAAAAGCACTAATTGATAAATGTATAAAAGGAATACCACGTACCAGTAAGATTTTTATGATAGGACTAGCGCTGGTTATAGCAGCATCTGGATACGGATATAATAAATGGCTGGCAACCACAACAAAAACTGAGTATCCAACTGCAACTGTCGGCAAGGGACCCATTACCGACTTCATTGAGGCAACAGGAACATTAAGTGCTATAAAAATATCCGCAATGGGCTTTAAAAATGACGATACCATAATTGCAATAAATGTTGCTTCAGGAGACAAGGTTGTTAAAGGTCAGATATTGGCTCAACAGGATCCTGCTGCCTTGCAATCTGCATTGCAGCAAGCCCAAAGTTCAGTAGATCAGGATGATATTAACCTAAAATCGGCAACCCTCAATTATGAAACCAATCGAAAAAATTATGAACGTCAACAAGAGCTTTTTAAAGCTGGAGCAATATCGCAAACAGATTTGGAAACTGCACAAGACGCATTGACCAAAAGCGAATGGGACGTTGCTACAGCCAAAACCAAGCTGGTCAATGATCAGGCTAAAGTAGCTGAGGCTCAGGCTGATCTTGCAGGAGCCACCATGGTGGCCCCCTTTGATGGCATCATAGGGGTTGTCAACGGGCAGGTTGGCCAGCTTAATGGAATAAACAGCAGTACCAGCACTTTACTTACTGTTTTAAGCGAAGAATTACAGCTGAGTGCGCTAATAAATGAGGCGGACATTGGCAGGATAAAGGTCGGCCAGGATGTGGAATTTACTGCCAGTGCCTATCCGGCTATAACTTTTAAAGGGAAAGTGCTGAGAGTGACTCCGGAAGCCTCAACAGTCAGCAATGTTCAGTATTACCCGGTATTAATCTCCTGTGAGGATCCAGAGCATAAGCTATTATCCGGCATGTCTGTTTCGGCCAATATTATCATAGCTCGCAAAAGTGAGGCCTTAACTGTGTCAATGATGGCAGTAAGCTACGCAGAGACTTATGCAAAAACTAATCCATCAGGTGCAGCGAAGAGTAATTTACAATCATCTGTTCCCGCTGCCCCAATACAACCCGGCAATAATAATTCTGCAACTATGAATCAAGAAGGTACATCAAGCGTGGTATTAGTTCTTGAAAATAATCAACCGACTGTAAAAAATGTGGTGTTGGGCTTGAGCGATGGGTCTTATTATGAAGTTATAAGCGGTCTTGCGGAAGGTGACAAGGTTATTCTGGGATCCAGTACTGCCACTGCTTCTTCCGGAACAAGTTCAAGCAGTTCCACTGCAGCAACTAGAAAAAATAACCCGGCAGGCGGGGGAATGGGCGGTCCTCCTCCAGGAATGTAAACATGTTTGAAAACAGGGGGGAATAGTAATTGACTGAAAATAATCTTATTACTTTAAAAAATATTAGTAAAACCTATTATGGAGCAGGTGAGCCGGTTTATGCCTTGCGATCTGTATCATTAAATATAAACAGCGGAGAAATGCTAGCAATCATGGGGCCTTCCGGCTCTGGCAAGTCAACCTTGATGAACCTTTTGGGCTGTTTGGATCAGCCGGATGAAGGAAGTTATATTTTTGCCGGTCAGGATATTATGGCGTTAGATAGAGACCAGTTAGCAAATTTCCGCAGTTTAGTCGTCGGATTCGTTTTTCAGAGCTTTAATTTGATAGGAAGAGCTAACGCCCTTGATAATGTATGCCTTCCTATGATCTATGCCGGGATAACTTCCCGTAAGGAGGG
>JAQVWS010000005.1 GCA_028709585.1 Syntrophomonas sp.
CGACATCGGCTGCAGTGGATGGGCATTTTGGACGTTGTTCTTATTTTGCCCTCTGGGATGAAGAGAATGGGAGCTTTGATATTATCAGAAATATAAGGCCGGATTATAGTCAGGGAGCTGGAATCGGGGCAGCTCAGGAACTCCTTCGCCAAGGAGTGGCCGTTTTAATATGCAACCGTATTGGGCCAAAAGCCTTTACTGTTTTTCACAGAGCCGGAGTGAAGTTGTATTATGCACAAGAAGGTCTGAATATGGAAATGGTTCTAAAGCAATATCGGGCAGGTGAATTAAGCCCGATTGAGGCTGCCAATAATATATAAATAGCTATTATGGCTAGATAAGTTTATTTGCAAAATATTGCGGGGAATACCCTAGTTCTTTTGAAATATTCTTGGCTACTTCAGTAACCAGGAGTATATATTGATCACACTGTTCTTTGGTTCGGGAAATTGGTGCGGTAACCGAAATAGAGGCTAATGCCTTTCCAGCGATATCACGAATAGGGGCACTAACCTCCATGGAATCAGGCACACGTTCTTCATAACTGGTGGCAAATCCACAACCTGTGACTTTTTCCAGGTCTTTTTTAAGTTTATTTATGTTGATAATTGTACCTGGGCCTATTTTTTCCAGTCTTACATTCTGTAGATAATCATCAAGCTCTCCTTGATCGAGAAAAGCCAGTATTGCTTTGCCGGCTCCTCCGACGTGTAACGGTGCAATTTGTCCTGCATAGGCAATTACCCGAACATTTTTATTTCCATTGAGACAATCAATACAAAGCCGCTCATTGCCTTGTCTTAAGCTCAAGTATACCGTCTCTTTACTGACTTGCCAAACGTGTTCCAGATAAGGCGAGGCTACTCTTTTCAGCTCAAGCCGATCTGAAACGGTAGCTCCCAATTGTAATAAACTAATTCCCAAATTATATTTTTTTGTTTGACTAAAGCTTACAAAACCGTATTTAATCAGAGTATTTAATATTCTAAGAAGAGTTGCTTTTGATAATCCTGTATTTCGGCTTAATTCGGATAGACCCTGGACATTTTTCTTTAGAGCTGCTAATACTATTAATGCTTTTTCAACAGTACGAACCTGTTCCATAAAAACACACCACCCAAAATAATATTGCCATATGAGCATATGCTCTTTATTTATTAATGATAAGTATAACAAGGGAATATTATCCTGTCAATTAAGTGAAATATTTAACTTGTGAATCTGTTTGTTTGTAAACTGGAGAGGTGGGGTATGCTATATACTAGAATATTGACATATGTTCACAATTATAATAAAATCCCTTTAATGTGTTTCCTTATGAGTTCAAAAAATAGCTATTTATATGTAGTTGAACAATGATTTTAGGATTATCATGAATTACAGAATAGAATTAATGATTTGGAGTGAATTTAAATGAGAATAGCAATACCTAAAGATGGAGAAATGGTTAATCAACACTTTGGCCAGAGCAGAAATTTCCTAATCGCCTCTGTGGAAAACCAGCAAATAGTTAATCGAAAAGAGATAAGCAGTGAGTCATTACAGCATAATCATGCTGGTCTGGCCGGCTTGTTAATAAAAGAGGGAGTATCCATGATTATCGCGGGAGGAATAGGTCAACCGGCGGCAAATGCACTTGAAGAGAAAGGTATAGAGGTTATTAAAGGTGCATCCGGCAAATGTGAAGAAGTTTTAGAAACATACCTTGCCGGTAACCTTAAAGACCAAAATGTTACCTGCAACCATCATGGTGAACACCATCACCAATAATTATATAACCCCGGGAGAATGATCATATCACTTTCCCAGGGTTGAAACTGTATTTCTATTTTATGAGCAAAACGGGTTATCTGGTTGTTTGCATGATATCAGACTGGCAAGGCAATATACTAAAAAGCCGTTAAAAGTATACGTATACCAACTAAACCCAATGCCAGTGCCAGGCTTCTAACGATCCAACGACCTTTGATATGCTGTGAAATCCTAGCCCCCACAGGTGCGCCCATGATTACTCCAATGCCAATAGCCACGATTTGGCTAAGGCCCTCTGCAATCAGGCCATTACTAAAATGAACCAGGGTGGCGGAAAAAGACATAATCGCCAGCATAAAAAGAGAAGTTGCGGTGGCTAAATGTACAGGGAAGGTAAGGAGATGGATCAGTATTGGGACATGGATTATCCCGCCGCCGATCCCCATGAGACTGGAGAGGAATCCTACGCAAGCGCCAGTTGTTAATCCTATAGCCGGATTAAATGAATAGTTATAGACAACCCCTTTAACGTCGGTAATTTTTCTTATAATGGAATAGGATTTGCGGGCTCCTTTCGACCCGGAAGCTTTTTGGGGACGGATAGATATATATAAAGCTATCAAAATCAGTAAAAGTGCAAAAAATATATCAAATAACCGCCGTGGGATGTAAGCAGTGGTGACAGCGCCGATTATCGAGGCGGGCACCACTGTACTGGCCAGCATCAGGCCGGATTTATAATCGATTAACTTCATTCTGGCATAGGATATGGAGCCTGATAAGGCATTGAGAAATACTACCGCAAGAGAAATACTGGTAATGGTTTCGGGGCTTTTATCAGGATACAGCAGCAATAGAACCGGCACTAAGATAAACCCTCCGCCGGCACCGATCAGGGTTCCGAAACCTCCCACCAAAAATCCTAGCGGGATTAACCATATTAAAGATTCCAGTTAAAAGGCCGCCTTTCAAAGCATGTAAACACGGTGCTTTGTTTCTGTTTAAAAAGAGTGTATTTGTATTATATGCAATTTTATTATTATACGTGCGGTTCTAAGTCATAATTTTTCAAGAAAAGCTCCAGTCGATCCAGCCCTTCTTTAATATCAGTCAATGAATTGGCATAGGAAAAACGGATATAACCTTCACAATTAGCTCCAAAGTCTATACCGGGAGTTACTGCCACTTTAGCCTTATCTAATATTTCAAAAGCGAATTTATAGGAGTTGGATGTATATTTTTTGACATTGGCCAGGGCGTAGAAGGCCCCGCTGGGATCATGGCGGGTAGCTATACCCATATGTTTAAGGCGTCCCAGTAAATACTGACGCCGCTCATTATATATACGCACCATTTCTTTAACTTCCTTTTCACAGTCACGCAGGGCAGCTATGCCGCCTTCTTGAGCATAGGAAGAGGCACAGATAAAAAAGTTTTGCTGCATTATTTGCATAGCGCGTATAAATTGCCGAGGGGCAATGACATATCCCAGGCGCCACCCGGTCATGGCATACAGCTTGGAAAAGCCATTTATCACAAAAGCCTGGTCGGTAAACTCTAAAATGCTATGTTCTTCACCTTCGTAAACCAATCCGTCATATATCTCATCGGAGATAATCATCTGATCCAATTCTGCCAGAGAGCGAAGGTCGTTGGCGCTTAATACTGTTCCGGTAGGGTTGTTGGGAGAGTTGACCATGATTGCACGAGTCAAAGGACTCATACGGTTTTTAATAGCTTCGGTACGGTACTTGAAACCGTCCTCCTCATTAACCGCAACATTGATCGGCTGCCCACCTACATAACGAATAAAATTCGGATAGCAGGAGTAGTAGGGGTCCGGCAGAATAACCTCTTCGCCTTTTTCTAAGAGGGATGAGAAAATCAACAGCATAGCCGGTGACGTACCCGAGGTTACCATGATCTGCTCGGGGGAGATTTCTACCCGGTATTTATTCCAGTAATAGCGGGCGATTTCTTCTCGCAAGGTAATTTTGCCCATACTGTGGGTGTAATGGGTATCGTTCTCAATAATAGCTTTAAGAACGGCTTCCTTGGCCGGTTCGGGGGTGGCAAAATCCGGTTCGCCTAATTCCAGGTGAATAATATCCTCACCCTGAGCCATCATAGATTGCGCTTTCTCCAGTACCTCCATGGCAATAAAAGGGGATAATTGAGCGGTTCGAGAAGATGATCCTGACTTATTCATAAAAAACTCCTTGATTTTGATTTTCTTTTAATTCTATATAACGGCGCTGGCAAAGTCCAGCTATTGTTAAAGCAGCAATTAACTGCAATATACTCATGAATTAAAGGTATCCATTACCAATGTTTTGATAGGAGACCATGTATATAGAAATGCCATCCATGATAACTTATGGTAAACAGAGATGGCAGAGTATACGATGTTTAAGAAATTGTTCAGATTGTTTAACAACTATAACAGTTGTCTTTGATATATGATTGTATTTATGATATATTTAATGGGTCATGTAACTGGCGGAATCGGGATTTATAGGGAGCAGATCAGGTTATCGACCGCCTGGGTAGATTTGTATTTACTCAGGTTTTTTGCATTAATCTTCAGGAGGTTTTGTAATGGCTAATTCAGAAATATTACTGAAATATGGATGTAATCCCCAACAAAAACCGGCTCGTATTTATGGTAAGCAAAAGGCTCTGCCGATTAAAATACTAAATGGTAATCCCGGTTATATAAATTTTATGGATGCTTTTAATTCCTGGCAGCTGGTCAAGGAATTAAAAATTGCCACTGGCTTACCTGCAGCAGCCTCATTTAAACATGTAAGTCCTGCTGGCGCGGCCGTAGGCTTGCCGCTCAATGAAGCCTTAAAGGAATCCTATTTTATTGCCCAGCAGGAATTATCTCCGGTTGCAGCAGCTTACGTACGAGCCAGAGGTGCAGACAGGATGTCATCTTATGGTGACTGGGCGGCTATAAGTGATACCGTCGATTCATCAGCAGCTCACATTCTTAAAGGAGCGGTTTCTGATGGCATAATTGCCCCTGGCTATACTGACGAAGCTCTGGCTATTTTAAAACAAAAGAAAAAGGGCCAGTATTGCATAATTGAAATGGATTGGGATTATGAGCCGGAGGAGATTGAGACCCGGGAGATATATGGTATATGTTTCGAACAGAAGAGAAATAATGCTAAAATCGACGAGGAACTGCTAACTCATATTGTTAGCCGCAATAAGGAAATACCTGATTCAGCCCGGCGGGATTTAATTATATCCATGATTACATTAAAATATACCCAGTCCAATTCGGTTTGTTATGTTTTGGACGGGCAGGTAATCGGCGTAGGAGCAGGGCAGCAATCACGGATTCACTGCACCAGATTAGCCGGCTCAAAAGCAGATATCTGGTATTTGAGACAGCATCCCTTAGTGCTGGGATTACCCTTTAAAAAGGGGATCGGCCAACCGGAACGTGATAATGTTATAGATCAATACTTAAGAGATGATGTTACTGCCAAGGAAATAAGCAACTGGAACAATGTGCTGAATAGTATCCCGCAGAGATTGACGATCGAAGAGAAGGAAGTCTGGTTAAGCAGCTTAAGGGGGGTATCCCTGGGCTCGGACGCCTTTTTCCCTTTTCGTGACAATATTGACCGGGCTGCCCGGAGCGGGGTCAAATTCATCGTACAGCCCGGAGGTTCAATCAGAGATGATATAGTGATTGATGCCTGCAATGAATATGATATGGTTATGGCTTGCTCAACCCCCAGGCTATTTCACCACTAATAGGGTTATAAGCATTAATTTATGAAGCAGTGAAATCAACCGCAGTTAAAACTGCGGTTATTCTTTGCCAGGCATATTTCTTCTTAATTTCTGGGAATAGCCTTCTAATAGAAAATTACAACTTTAGGCATAATACTGATTGACATTAACGCAACGTAAAGGTTTATAGTTGTTTTGTCAGGAGGTGATAACTATGGAATATACGATAAAAAAGCTGGGACTGATGGCAGGTATCACCACTCGAACCTTAAGGCATTTTGATGAGATAGGCCTTTTGAAGCCTGCCAAAATAAACTCGTCAGGGTATCGTATATATGGTCAAAAAGAAGTGGACCAGTTGCAACAGATACTTTTTTATAGGCAACTGGGATTTAAACTTGAAAGGATAAGGGAGATCATAAACGCACCTACATTTGATGAAACTAAGGCTTTACGAGAACACCGTGAGGAATTGGTGCAAAAAAGAGAGCAATTGGATTTATTGATCGTCAACATTAATAAAACGCTTGCATTAAAAGAAGGGAGAATTATAATGAGTGATCAGGAAAAGTTTGAAGGTTTTAAACAAAAATTACTTGCTGACAATGAAAAGAAATACGGTCAGGAGATACGCGAGAAATATAGCGACGAGACGGTTGACAAGTCAAATCAAAGAATGCAGGCTATGAGCCAAGAACAGTTTGCTGAAGTAACCAGGCTTACCAACGAGATTACAGAAACCCTTGAAGCGGCGCTTAAAACGGGTAATCCTGCCGGTGAACTGGCTCAGAAAGCGGCCGACTTGCATAGGCAGTGGTTAAGCTATTTTTGGGGTAAATATTCACCTGAAGCACATATAGGCGTTGCCCAGATGTATGTAGACGATCCTCGATTTACTGCTTATTATGATGCGAATCAACCCGGAACGGCTGAATTCCTAAGAGAAGCCATCCTTATTTACGCTGAGTCTAAATCGTAGTTAGCGGTTTGGCAGAAATAAGAATAATGCTAAAACAAATAGGAGCGCCTTACTGGCGCTCCGGCTGGTTTACCAAGATATTACCTTCGGCAGGAAACCCTTCTGTTTACTATGATATTACCATCCAAAAATCCGGATGCTCTCAGGGTTGTTCTGCGGGGCCGGCGGATAGTTAAAGTCGCGGTACGCCGGCCTGAAACCCTCCGTCTCGCTGACAAGGTAATTGTTGCCCCTAAGGTGGTTAAGCGACTTCGGCGGTTGGTTACCCTGGCATTGCTGAAAACAGCAACTACACGTCTTGTGATACCCGAACGGGTAGCAAAAACCCTGGTGGGCCTGGTTGATCTAAACGAGTATTCAAACTCTCTTCTATTGATTACTACATCGATTTCACCTCTGATTGACCCGGAAGGCCGTCTATTGCGGCAGCTGACTTCCGCACGGAAATCCGCATCGTTACGGGTATCAATTTCTCCGCGGACTATTGCATCGGCCATCTTATCACCTCTTTTCCATAATAAGTGGAAAATAACTCAATTACATATTATGAAAATGATGTAAGGATTGTTCCCGGGCAGGTAATTCTATGGTCTTAAAGAAGCAATTTGCTGATAATTTCTTAATTATTGGATAAATTCACGTAACACTGCCGCTAATGTTTTAAGTCCCTCTTCAATCCTGCTTTCAGGCATGTTGGAGAAATTGAAATATTCCCATATCTGGCCTTTATTAGAATTTGGTACAATATCAATTTGTGTGATCAGGTTTTGGAACTGGCGGAGATTATTATACCCAACAGCAGACAGGAGAAGACGCGAAGCAGCTGTGTGAATTACGTCCACAGCGTTGCTGGTTATCGATGAAAACCAGACACAGGTTTATTCACATCAAAAGGAAGAGTTGGCTGGATTAGCAGAATTGATTCCGGAGTTATGAATAGAATTGGCAAAGACATCGGTACTGATGGCATAAATTTATAAAAAAATGATATGCCCCCCTGAGGCAGAAAGTAAGACAATAGATACCTACTATCAGAAAGGGGGGCATATCCAGGCCATAAAGTAAACGAACATAGTCCAGCAGAGAAGTTATTATTTTTAAAGATCTATGTTTTGGGAAGGATTTGGTTAAGCTCCATAGGTAAGGGAAAGAGAATCGTAGTATTCTGGGTATTGGATAGCTCGGAGAGAGAACGCAGCATTCGCACCGTAAGTGCTCCGGGACTCTTGATTAGAATTTCAGCTGCATTTGCTAACTCTTCGGCAGCCTGGCGCTCACCCTCAGCCTGGATAACAGCTGCGCGGCGATTTCTTTCCGCTTCGGCCTGGCGAGCTATAGCCCGGTGCATTTCCTGGGGCAGGGTTACATCTTTAATCTCCACTGCGGTTACCTTTATACCCCAGGGGTCAGTAGAATCATCCACGATATGCTGGATGGTCTCATTCAACTTTTCTCTTTGAGACAGGATAGTATCGAGATCAGCAGTTCCCGTTACACTGCGAAGGGTAGTTTGTGCCAACTGGTTAGTGGCTTCATGAAAGCGCTCCACATTCACTACTGCTTTGTCAGGTTCCACCACCCGGTAATATAGAACAGCATTAACTTTGCAGGTGACGTTATCACGGGTAATAACCTCCTGAGGCGGTACATCAAAAACAATGGTTCGTAAGGACATTCTGATAATCTGGTCAATAAAAGGGATTATCAGGATTAGGCCAGGGCCACGCACCCCCACCAGCCTGCCCAGGCGAAAGAGTACAGCCCGTTCGTATTCCGGTATAATCTTTATTGCCATACTTAGCACAATTACTAGAACCACTAAAATAATAACCAGGTTTAGATACGGAGCCAGTGTTAACATTTAATTTTTCCTCCCATCTTAATTAATCACATGAATCAGGTACAGGTTCTACAAGCAAAATAAGTCCCGTTTTTCCAATTATTCGCACGCTGGATCCCTGGGCAATTTCCTGTTCATCACCAGATTGCGCCTGCCATATTTCGCCCTGTATCCGCACCAGGCCATGGGGGTTCAAGTCTTTTATCACCAATCCCATCTGACCGTTAAATAGCAACTCCCCATGACTTGTCCGCAGATGTCGCAGTCGCCAAATTCCTTTTAGCATTACGACCAGCAAACCTGCCCCTATTACTCCTATTCCAATTGCCATTGAGCGAAAGTCATACCACCAGCTTATGGGCAGAAGAGGTTCTGTGGGCAAAAAGAGAATACCCAATACGATACTCGCAATCCCCCCCACTCCCAGGATTCCTAAAGCCGGGGTAAAGGCCTCGGCTGCCAGAAGGAGCACGCCTAATAGGATCAGCAAACCGGCAGCAAAATTTACCTCAAAGAGACCCATTCCGTAAAATCCCAGGATTAGACAGATTGAGCCCAGAATTTCCGGCACATAAATCCCAGGTACGGAGATAGCAATAATGATCCCATAAACACCGATCATCACCAATAGCATAGCCAGCATTGGATTACTGATTATATGCACCAAACGTTCGCTGATATTCATGGGCAAGTATTCTACCTGGGCTCCGGCAGTTTTGAGAGTCCGTTGGCCATCTGCGGTTTGTACCTGCCTGCCTTCTAATTTTTGCAGTAACTCTTCCATATCTTCGGCCTCAAGATCGACTATCCCTTGGGATTGAGCATCCTTATTATTAAGACTGAGGTTCTCTGTAACAAATCGCTCTGCCAGCTCGGAAGGGCGTCCTCGTAAAGCAGCTAGACTCTTCATGTGTTCTGCCATAAAATTAATAGTCTTTTGATCGGCGGCATTGGTTTCACCGGTACCGCTTACTTTGACTGGCATTGCAGCCCCACAGGTAGTGCCTGGTGACATGGCGGACAAATTGCCGCTTAAGAGGATGTATGTCCCTGCTGATGCAGCAATAGCGCCCCGCGGTGTAATGAAAGTTATTACTGGTACCCTGGCGGCTGATACTGCTTCAACAATATCCAGAGTAGAAGAAGCCAGTCCTCCAGGTGTATTAAGGATAATCACAACCGCTTCTGCCTGGCTCTGTTCGGCCGTTTTTATCAAGCGCGAAATATGGGCAGCCGTCCCAGCCGTAACTGTACCATCAACCTGAATACTAAATATCAAAGGTTGCGCAGTTGCAGTCGCAGTAATTGTGCCAACCAAAAAACCGATAATTATAAATAATAAGATGAACCATCTCACACGCTTGTGCAATGCTATCACCGCCGTTCGCTATCTATGTTAATATTTGTCGGTTCTTTTACAGGAGCCGGATTCTAAGCTTTGCTCAGAATGAAAGATCAGGAGTTTTTATGGTAATTTTAAAATTAAGTAAACCCATCATTTTTTTTACCTGTCTTCCGAGGGCTTCTTTTCTGAGTACACATCCGCTTTATTTATGGTCTCGCTATAATTGTTATAGCCAAACCCGGCCACATCAAATCCCATATTATATGCTATGCCGGGTCTTATTACATCCTCTTCAGCAGGACGGCGAAAATGGTTTACTTGACTGCGTGCGCACTCAGCACAAAAGCTGGTATTGGGCAAGCGCTGCAAACGAGCCGGTTCAATCTGTTGCCCGCATTTGTCACATATTCCATAAGTGCCCTTTTGAAAATGTAATAAGGCATCATCAATCTTCTTCATTTCAAATTCAAGCACCTCAAGAAGACCGGTTTCCTTCTCCCGTTCAAAGGTATCGCTGGCCAGATCGCCGGGATGCTGATCATAAGCAGACAGTTCATCGGTGCTTTCGGACAACGGGGTTTGAAGGATTTCCCGTTTGCGGTTTATTTGCTGTTTAATATCTTTTTTTTGGGATAATAACGCCCGGTAATAATCCTGCTGGTTCATAAGATGATTCCCACTTTCTTTCCTTAAGCCTGAACAATCAACTGCATTTTCCGGGGACGCAGCTTTATGAATAAACACTGCTCCTTGCAGAGAAGGACGAAGCAGGGTTTGGCTTTCAGGAATTAATATGCTTATAGCTATTATCCCAGGATTGAGTGTTTTAATACTATTCAGGTCTAAACCAATAACCAATACGGAATGAACCCAAGAAATGACAAAAGGTGTGCATAGTGCTGATAAATAATGATGGAAGGGTGTAGCCGGGCAGCATTTTTTTATTTATTTATCTCCAGGAGCAAGTATATTTTTCTAATATATCTATGGCAATAAAAATACAAAAACCCATAAAACTAAGTACAACAATACCGGCGTACATATCGAGATAGTTGACCCGCATCCAGGAATCCATGATGAAATATCCCATACCATATTCAGTACCGAAAGTTTCAGTAAAAAAAAGTATGGATACAGCTGTACCCAGGGCCAGTCTGATTGCGGTCAGAATCTCAGAAAGGGAGGCCGGGAATATTATTTCGGTGAACATTTGCAGCTTACTGGCTCCCAGTGATTGAAGAGAGCGAAAGGTTTCAGCAGGAATAGATTTCACAGCATCTCTGGATGTAATTACGATCTGAAAAATTATTATTAGTACAATCATTATAAGCTTCGATACCTCGCCCAGACCGAATAAGAGCATTATTATAGGGAGAAGGGCAAGCTTAGGTACCGGATAGGTAAAATACACCAAGGGGGACAGGAGTTTATCAGCTTTTTCAAAATATCCCATTAAGAAGCCCAGGGGAACTCCAAGGAGTATAGATATAGCAATGCCACCCAGGATCCGGCTTAAGCTGTGCAGGACATGGATTTCCATTTTGCCCTGATATATTTCGGCAATATTTATAAATACAGCCAATGGTGACGGAATAATCGGGATATTTAGTATTAAGGATGCTGCCTGCCAGACAATTATTACTAAAGCCAGACTATAGAGAGCACCTTGCCATTTACCGTTAGCGAGCACTTTTATCATCCTTTACTCTATCCCGGGACAAACCCATTAGATTCCTTAATTTTGTTGACATGGCATAGTATTCATCGCGGAATCTTAAATTATCAAGTTTGAAGCAGGGATTATCCAATACTTCCAGGATTCTGCCCGGGGAGGGGGAAAATACCACGATTTTGCTGCCCAGATACAATGCTTCATCCACGCTATGGGTAATGAAAAACGTGGTCACGCTGTTTTGTTTCCAGATATTCAAAAATAGTTCTTGCATTTCTTCGCGGGTTATAGCATCCAAAGCAGAAAAGGGCTCATCCATCAATAACAAATCCGGGTTTAATAAAAATGCCCGGGCAATAGCCACCCTCTGTTGCTGCCCCCCGCTCAATTCCTTCGGGTATCGATCCAGAAGATCATCAATACCTAACTGGTTCAAGATATAAACTTTGTATTCATCAAGTTCGGGCGGATCCTTTTTTATTTTTATCCCCAGCATGATATTTTGGTGGACAGTTTTCCAGGGCAAAAGCCCGTAATTCTGCAGTATCAGTCCAATGCGCTGGGTTTTAGGGTCGATATCCTGTCCGTCAATGGAGATAGTACCGCTAAAATCCTTAAGAATGCCTGCTAAAACATACAAAAAGGTTGATTTGCCACAGCCGGATGGTCCAATAAAAGTATAAATATCGCCGGTAGCAATTGTAATGTTTAACCTGTCAAGTACTAGAGTAGCTTCATTTTTCCCCGGGTATTTTACGGTTAGATCTTTGATTTCTATCACTAAATCATTACCTCAAAAATTTATCGTCAACCAATGCTTTATATTCATAGTTCCCTTTAATAAGATCTTTTGCTTTCATCCACTGCACCACGTCAACAAATATTTTTTCACTAGGCAGTTCCGCTTGGGTGTATCTGGGAAGTTTAAGGGTGTCTTTAACTTCCGCCGGAAAGCTTTGCGATTTAATAATAAAATCGATATCACTGGCAGTGGGTTCGTTTTGCAAATAGGCTACAGCATCATTATAGGCTCTGAAGACAGCTTTTATAAGCTCCGGGCTTTCCTGCAGGCTTTGCGAGGTAAAGGCTATAGCGCCGGCTTTATTGCCAAGCAGGTCAGTGCTGCTTAATACTTTGGCTCCATTATTTACAGCCAGTCCTGCTAAAGGATCAGGGAGGATGGCAGCATCGATCTTAGCACCCTGGAGCATCTCCAGACGGGTCGGTAAAGGAGGGATAGCCACCTTTTTTATTTCCGCGGGTTTTATTTGGGCTGATTCCAGCATTTTATCAACGGTATACTCCATTATGGTATTAGTCGACAAACCAATGGTTTTCCCTTTTATTCCTTCGATTGAATCAATACCCGAGTTTTTACCCGCCATTAATTCAATATTACCATCGTTTTTTGATACTATCCTCAGGTTTATTCCGCCCTCATTGGCAAAAACCACGGCTAAAACATCGGTTATAACTCCATCTAGTCTTCCGCTTTGGAGGGCACTGTCTCTATCCTTGGCACTATTGAAATGTTCAATTTTTACCTGAACGCCTTGATTTTTGAAATAACCATTTTTATCAGCGATAATAAAAGGGATTGACTCAACATCAGGCATAACCCCAATGACTATAGTCTTTGCGGGTGAGGATTGGGGGGGGGCGTCTTTAGTGCAGCCAGTAAAGGCCAACCCGGCAATGGCAATAAGAAAACAAATCAAGACCTTTTTCATTTATATATTCATTCCTTTCATGACTATAGCATCCAGACATGATATGCAAATAATTTTAATACATAAAACTCTCTAAAACCAGATAATTTCAGAATATGTGTTAATTATGAAAAACAGGGCCTCATTTAATGCAATGAGACCCTCAATTGAAGCTTAAGTAGTTCTTATTTTTTTATTGTTACCGTGCGGGTGGGATCATCCCAGTTTACCTGGTAGCCCAATCCTTCAAAAGAGCGGCTGCTTACCAAGGTTTGGTTATCAACAATTATTCCATCCATAATAATACGTTTACCGTTTTGTTCAATATAGGCCTTACCTGTTGCCTTATCCCAGACAACGTTTTCACCTAAAGACTCTGCCACCAGACGCAGGGGCACATAGGTTTTATTATCAGCTATAACAACGTTCATTACGCTGCTGCTGCCGGTGAATCCTTTCTGCAGGTGATAATAGCCGTCATCTATTTCTACCCTGATTGAGACCGGAAAACGTTTCTCTAAATCCTTAAAAGCGGTAATTGGGCCTGCTGGTAAATCAACTGATATGGATTTTTGGGCCTGCAAGGTTTGGTCAATATTAAGTTTCACATCTATTGCCTCGTTGGTTGGATCATCGGTAATATGAATACGCATCATATTTGTCATAACATATGTTGACAGGTCTTTTTTTTCAATTGTAGAGGTAATTACCGAATCGTTACCCATCTTAACCAGATCTTTCTGGGCATTGGTAGCCATTTCGTCAATGGTATCCAGATAAACTTCACGGTTTTGTTTAACATCCAGAACCATCATATCAACCATGGACAAAGACTCATTTTTTATTTCTTCAGAAAAACCAAGCGTGGCTAAATCATCATGGCTTAGACTGTTTAAAAAGGATTTAAGTACGGAAGCAACCTTATCTATGTTGTTAATAGTATATACAGCAGCAGGTTTCAGAATTTCTACTGCATCAGACCAGGGTAGTGTCATAGTGTATTTGTTGTTATCTTTGCTGATTAAATTACTGTCATATTTGTCATAAGCCTTATTAGTCAGATCATCAAGAAGGCTTCGCCAGATCATTTGTTGCTGCCACGATTGCTGCAGGAAATTTGTAGACTGATAAGTGTCGCTGACAGGAGGAAACAGGTTGGCAAAATCTTGACTGGTCATGCTGACATATTGTATATTTGCGAAACGTCGGTCAAGCTCCTGATTTGTTTCGGTATCGCCGAATTTTTTCATATAATTGATGATATCATCAATCTTAAGGTAGAGAACGTCATCCTTATATATCAGGGATGATAGAGCAGTTTTTTCTCCGGTAATCTTGTTTACCACAGAAAAATCGTATTGTAGTATACCCTGATTCACGTCAACATTACCCCAGTAAACTACCTTTTGCTGGTTCATGGCTTTTACTAGCATTTGTTCAGTTGCGGTCTCTTCTTTTGCCAGGATAGCAGGTAATTTGAGCAGATCAATATCAATACTGCCGCTCTCTGCATAAATCGTTTGTTCACCAGCCTCCATAGTGAGATTGTAGAACTCTTTTTCGGTAGGACTACATCCGGTTAAAGTCCCAATTGCAAAAATAAGAATCAAAAACAAAGATGCCCACTTTTTCTTATACATGGTATAACTGCCTCCTTTTTATATTAATAATATTAATCGTTTAGGTATAATTATTCCAGTTGTTGGCTGACCCAGTGAACTACTTGGGGGGAGAAAAGCAGTTCCATGTGGTTCACTTGCAGGGTGGTTTTGACTGATAGTTTGGCCCCTTTAGACAACATGGCATCAGTGTTGAAAACACTGTCAACAAATACCAGACCATCACTGGAACCGGCGCTTTCTCCAGGTATTAAGCCAAACATATGATTATCTCCAGCCAATACGGATATCTCTATTTCCGGTTCAATTGCTTTCTTTTCCAGCTTGGCAATTAAATCTCCACCATCGGCAATGGCGATTTCAATTCCTCGTGAATGACTAACAAATCCTGAACCTCCATAATAGGTGGTCCACCAATCAGGTTGAGTAATATCCAGAGGGTATTGATCGTCCCAACGATGAAGCATCTGGCTTTGGCCGGGGAAAGTTCCGTCAGCATAGATAGCCCGGTCAGCTGTGTCAATCATTATATTCAGGCAGTTCATTTTATCCCAGGCGATTACGCCATTACTTTCGGATAAATAGATTGGGTAAGATAGGGCGGGATTGCGGAAGGCAAAATCAACTCCCAGATTGGGAGTGCCCAGCATAATGTATTTGCGAACATCACCTCGGTAGGGGGTAGTACTCATATTGGAAATATAGATTCGAGTTGCCACTCCGCCTTTACTATGGGCAACAATATCGACTTTTTGAACTTTGCACAGGTTTTTCACCCTTAAGATGGCATCAGCCAACTGTTCGGCCTGAATAAAGTTATCTCCATGAGAATGGGAAAAAGTCAGGGCAAATACTCTATAACCAAGGGATACCAATTGTTGCTGTATCCCTTCAAAACCCAGGTTATAAAGATTGGTAAATGAGGTGGCATCCAGACCTGCTCCATGGATCAATATAACCGGATTTTGGTTGGGATTGCTTTTCCAACCGGGAGCAAAGTGGAGGAGGTATTTATCTGCCCCAGGCCTGGAAGTGCCAAAAGCGTTAATAGTATCTTGATCCAGTTGTTCATTTGCTGAGCAAAAAGTCTCTGTTAAATCCTTAAGATTTTCAACTGAGCAGGTTATTATTTTATCCCAGTATTTTGAACTATTATTTATTTGGACATGGGGATTAATAAACAAGCTTTTAATTAGATCATCATGTATTAACATAGTTACCAATCTTTCTATCAATATCACGGGATATGATTGCATAAAAGCAATCACTGTATAATTATAGCATAAACTGGCGGCGGGTGTGTGGAAACCTGGCAGATAGCCATATTTACTGCAACGGTTTAAATAAGGAGCGATGGAAATGATTAACCTTTGCCAGGGGATACCGTGAAGGGTTGGGTTTTAATGATGCAAAAGACTGGCCGGGAATATCCCGGCCAGTTATATTATTCTGGTCTGCTATAGGCAATGTTACTGCCGTTTAGGTAATCTAAGCGACTATTTAAATATCTGATATGGCTTTCAATGTCCATAGCCATCTGTTCGAATTTTCGTTTTGCGGTTGCATCTTCAGTTGATTGAGAAGCCATCAAATATGTTCCCTTAGCACTCTGAGCAAATGCGACTGCCTTTTATCACTTTTTACACCTCAGCATATAATTAATTATCTATTGGCTAATACTAACGAAGTTCCGTGGGAACAAATGCATCAATTAAACCAATAGCAAACGCTGCCAAAAGACTTCCGATAAGAGTAACGCTAAGATAACTGGGGATAGCAAACTGAGCAAGATAAATAACAACAGCGGCAATGGCAAAGCCAACCAAACCGCGACTGCGTGGTGAAACCTTATCTCCAAGCAATCTTTCGATCAAATAGCCCATTATCGCAATTACTAGAGCAGCAACCAAGGCTCCCCAAAAACCTGAAACTTCGATGCCGGGCAGAATATAGCCAATTACCATGAGGACCACGGCAGAAACAGCAAAACGTATAGCAGCCTGTATCATATTGATCACCTCCTTTTATTAACTGATAATCGTATCTATTACTATAGATTCCCATAGATATAATTTATTATTCTTTTTAAATCCATAAAATAATCGGGAAAAGCATAAATTATATGTTATGTTCATGGGAATCAGACACCAGGATGGAGAAAAATAGGAGGGCAAAAACCGAAATAATCGATCAGGTAGTATCGTTGATTAATTATTCGATGCAGCCATTATTCTTATAACCAATGTCTGGCTATATGTGGTTAAAGGGATGCAGGAGTTATCTTTTTTATTGTTTCTCCGCTGCATGAGACTGCTGACAGGCAGTGAATAATCACAGTACATGAAAATACCTCCTGTTTGCATCGTATTTTTATACTTACAAACACAAAAACAGCTGAGCCATGAGGTATTCTCAGGGCTCAGCTGCTGATGTAAAAGATATGCTATTTGGCCTGGTTTATAACAGTTTCATAATCTATGGCCTGACTTACATCAGGAACCGGAAATTCAGTATCATAATCAGAGATAATGTAGTTGCCGGTCATATCCATATCTAACTTAATATGGCCGGGCTCTTCCTCGCTGGGAATATCCATATCCATTTTAATCTTAGCATCCAGGTCCATATAATCTGAATACAAGGTTTCCTGGTTAATCCAGGTGGAATAGCTCAGCTCAAGATCCATGCCGGCTAATATATTCTGTATATCACCAACCGAGGGCATGTTTAAGACTGTGCTGAGCTCTTTAAAGTAATCGCTTTTAAATATATCTCCGCCCATTACGGCATCAACTACCCAATATTTCTGACCGTTCTTTTCCTGATCGTTTGCTATGGAGACAGCCATGCCCATATCCTGCATCAGTTTCATTGCAGTTGCAGGATCCTGGTTAAGGGATTGTTTCATCAGTTCCTGCAAATTGATTCCCGGCACATCCATTTTAACCCAGCCATATTCAGGAATAGTCATGTACATGCCGCTCTCATTGAAAAGCATTTCTGTCTGCACAGTAGTTGGAATTTCCTGGGTTGCTTGATTTTCAGGCATTTTAATATTGGAATCCTGTTTAATGTAAATAAGCATAGGGTCGGTTTGCAGCCAGGAGTCACCCCGGGTGTCCAGTTGCATTTTTATGTCTTCAGGAGTTTGGCCGTTTTCCTGAGCAGTCATATCGATATCCGAAATGGTATCCATAGTCATTTTATAACGGTTAACTTCTAACATCTTCTTGGAAGACTCAGTCAGAAGTTGTTCGCCGTTCATTCCATTGCGGGTTTCAGCATAAGACACGAGTATCTTTTCTTCGGTATCTTTCCAGGTAACGGACGCTCCGAAACATTCATAAACAAAACGAATAGGGAGATATATCTCTTCATTTATGCGTTGGGGTGCGCGAGTCATATGTTTTTCCTGGCCATTGAACAAAGCAACGGTGCTGGCGATAGTCATTTGCAAGGAATCTTCATTCTCCTGCAAGGTAATAACATCACCATCAACGGAAGCTGTACAACCCAGAGTGTGAGCCAGCACATCAATAGGAGCGCTGGTAACGCCTGCTTGTATATCCAGCTTTTCACCGGTATTATATGTTCTTCCGTTCATATCAAGTTGTACCGATGCAAATACGGGAGTAACCAATAACAAGGTCAACAGGACAGCAAGAGGCAAGATAAGTCGTTTCTTCATAATACATACTCCTTCTTTCTAACTAATAGTACAAATTATGGCATTTAAAAGTCTCTTATAACATTATATCACAATGCCTCATATAGTGCCGTCCATTTGCCTGGAAAGTTGAGGTATAAGAGGAATTATCAAGGCGGGTGACAGCCGAACCGGGGTAATTATCCGCAGGATAGAAAAATATGTAACTTGATAATTGGAGCCATCATATCATGGTAAAAAGGTTAAATCAAATTTAGAATGGGGGGTTTGCAATTGAAAGATACAGCCACTATACAGCTTGTATTTACAGCCTTAGGAGGATGGCTGGGATATTTTTGGGGAGAATTGGATGGCTTTCTTTATGCTTTGATAACGTTTGTAGTCATTGACTACATAAGCGGTTTAATGGTCGCAATTTTAAACAAAAGAGTATCAAGTGAAATTGGAGCCCGCGGCATTTTTAAAAAGGTGCTCATATTTGTTATGGTGGGCATAGGTCATATTATAGATAGTTCTTTAATCAATAATGGGAATACTATTCGTACTGCAATAATCTTCTTTTATATATCCAATGAGGGTATAAGTATTCTGGAGAATACTGCTTTAATCGGTCTGCCAATACCCCGGCAACTAAAAAAGATATTGCAGCAAATAAACGATGAAGACAGCAACAATGATTAATAACCTGGTAATAGATAAATATTTTAATAAATTAAAATTATATTGCATTCAAGGTTCAAACAGATTATTATTAAATAAACTAAATTGTATCAATAATGTCCACTATTGAAATCGGAGATATTCAGCATGCAGATAACCAGACAAACCGAATACGCTATCAGAACCTTAATTGAGCTGGCAAAAGTTCCTTATGGACAGTTGATTTCCAATAAGGTTATATCCGTACGCAATGATATCCCGGAGGAGTTTTTGCACAAGACTATACAGATACTATCGCGGGCAGGTTTAGTTGTTACCCAAAGAGGGGTTCAGGGCGGGGTAAGATTGGGACGACCCCTGGAAGAGATCACCATTGCTGATGTAATAGAAGCTATGGAAGGGCCATTTGCCATTAACGTATGTTTAAGCCCAGGATACCAATGCAGCAGGCTAAATATTTGTAAAGTAAGAAAAGTCTTATTTGATGCGCAAACTGCAATGCTTAATGAGCTTAGAAAGAAAAGTTTGGCTGAAATTGCAGAGGAAGGAAAGGAGGCAAAAATAAAGTAAATTTTTTAATGTTAAATAAGATAATTATTATCCATAATATCTAATATGCAAGAAAGTGATTAAATTTTATTAAATAGCAAACTATAAAGCAAACAATAAAATGAAGCGGAGGAATTATTAATGTTTTGTAATCAATGTGAACAAACCGCCAAAGGCACAGGTTGTACTACAATAGGGGTATGCGGGAAAAAACCGGAGATAGCAGCACTATTGGATTTGCTCACTTATGAAATCAGTCAATTGTCATCAGCAGTAGTCCTAAAGTCTCAGCCAAAAGTGATTACAGATCCTGCTATTAACAGATTCATTAGTGAAGCACTCTTTGTTACTTTAACAAATGTCAATTTTAATCCGCAAGCAGTAGCAGAATATATTAGAAATGCTGACGCAAAAACTTCTTATCTTCTTCAGCAGGCTGGTGTAAATAACAGCGGGCAAATAAAGATAGCTGATGATATGCAAGGACTTATTAAGCAGGGAGAAGAACTTGGTTATCCGGGTCGCCAGGAAAGCGATCCAGACATTCGTTCTCTTAAAGAGATTTTATTATATGGGATTAGAGGCGTGGCCGCTTACGTTTATCATGCTGGGCTTCTGGGGCAGGAGGATGATGCTGTGTATGCATTTATCCACGAAGCCATGGCAAGTTTAATCGGACCGGAAAAGTCGATAGATGAGTGGCTGGGAATGGTTTTAAAATGCGGAGAAATCAATTTGCGGGCCATGGAACTGTTAGATGCAGCCAATACTACTAGCTTTGGCCATCCTGAACCAACTGAGGTCAAGCTGGGACATCTAAAAGGCAAATGCATATTAGTATCCGGACACGATCTGGAAGATTTGCATAAACTGCTTGCGCAGACAGAAGGCAAGGGGATAAATGTATATACCCATGGGGAGATGCTTCCTGCTCATGGTTATCCGGAATTGAAAAAGTATAAGCACCTGGCCGGGCACTTTGGTACCGCCTGGCAGAATCAGAAGAAGGAATTTGCAGCTTTCCCGGGATCGATTCTGATGACTACTAATTGCATTCAGGAACCAAATATAAGTTATGCCAGCAGTATATTCACCATCGGCACGGTTGGTTGGCCGGGGGTTGCTCATATAGTTAATGATGATTATAGTGATTTGATTGAAAAGGCTTTGGCAATGCCTGGCTTCGCTGAGGATGAAGACAGGGGTTCGGTATTGACTGGTTTTGCGCGAAAAGCAGTATTGGGTGTAGCTGACCAAGTGATTGAAGCCGTTAAGAGCGGTGCAATAAAACGCTTTGTTTTGGTGGGAGGCTGTGATGGCGCCAAATCAGGACGTAATTACTTTGCCGAATTAGTTGACAGGCTGCCTGCGGATACCGTTGTTCTTACCTTAGCCTGCGGAAAGTTCCGCTTCTTTGACCACAAACTTGGTGATATCGGCGGTATACCACGTTTGCTGGATATTGGGCAGTGCAACGATGCCTACTCCGCGGTTCAGATTGCTCTTGCTCTGGCAGACGCATTTGAGTGCGGGGTTAACGATTTGCCGCTATCTATGGTTCTATCATGGTATGAGCAAAAAGCGGTCTCTATATTGCTTACCCTACTATATCTGGATATAAAGAATATTCGACTGGGCCCCAGCCTGCCAGCCTTTGTTTCTCCTAATGTGTTAAAGGTGCTGGTTGAAAAATTTGATATTAAACCCATAAAAAATGTTGATGAAGACTTGGCGGCTATTTTAGCATAAATCTCATATGTTTTACGGCCTGGAAAGAGAGGACAGATAGAATGACTAAAAGAAGTATCATCCAAATAGACGAACAATTGTGTAATGGTTGTGGACTTTGTATATCTCCCTGTGCCGAAGGAGCCCTGGAATTAGTAGACGGCAAAGCTAAAGTGGTCAAAGAAGAGCTTTGCGATGGCGCGGGCTTTTGCCTGGGAGTATGCCCGGTGGGAGCTCTGACTCTGGATATAAGAGATGCCGACCCGTTTTCCGAACAAGCGGCAGAACCAATCAAAGCCCAAAAAGAGCAGCACTATATTGCGCAGATGTGTAGTTTTTGCCGCATCTTAGAAGATGATGCCTACCTGTTGCCAATCAAGCACAAAGGTAAAGCACTATGGGCTTGTACCCACTGTTTACCCAGGCTGATTCATCAATAACCGGCAATATTAATATAAAAAAATTTCGATATAGCCGCCCCAGCCAAAATATTTATTAGGATTGGGGCGGCTTTAGTATAAATATTTAAATAAGGTTTACAATAATGTTGACAATGCTATTGATATATTTTATCCTATATATAGGATATAGCAAAGGAGAAATAATAATGGTCGATGTATCTCATGAGCAGCCTGTTTATAACATCAGCGTGGCAGCGGAATTGGTAGGGGTTCACCCGCGCACTTTGAGAATATATGAAGAAACAGGTCTGATTATCCCGGCACGAACTGAGGGTAATACCAGACTTTTCTCCAATGCGGATATTGAATTGTTGCAGCATATACGTTTTCTTATTCAAGAAAAAGGCTTAAATCTAGCTGGGGTCAAACTTATACTTATGGTGGAAGAAAAACTAAGTATCCGCATAGAGGAATGGTGTGAGTAAAAGTAGGAGGTGTTTATTAATGGGAAAAGCAGTTGGAATTGATTTGGGTACCACTAATTCAGCGGTAGCTATTATGGAATCTGGCAAACCAGTTATTATTGTTAATGCGGAAGGAGATAGGGTTACTCCGTCAGTGGTAGCCTTCACCAAGGACAAGCGCCGTCTGGTGGGGACTTTGGCCAAACGTCAGTCTATTATGAACCCGGAAGCGACCATTTATTCAGCTAAACGTTTTATTGGCCGCAAATATGATGAAGTCAGCGATGAAATGAAAATCGTACCTTATAAGATTATTAATGGTAAGAATGATGCAGTTCAGTTTGATATTGAGGGAACCATGTATTCTCCTGAGGAGATCAGTGCTCAGGTTTTGCGCAAACTGGTTGACGACGCATCCAATTACCTGGGTGATAAGGTTACTGATGCGGTGATTACGGTGCCGGCATATTTTAATGACGCCCAGCGTCAGGCTACCAAGGATGCCGGTCAAATAGCAGGGTTAAATGTATTGCGGATTATCAATGAACCGACTGCGGCAGCATTAGCATATGGCCTCGACAGTCATAAAAATCAAACAGTTATAATTTTCGACCTGGGCGGAGGAACTTTTGATGTGTCGGTATTAGACATCGGTGATGGGGTGGTTGAAGTTCGAGCCACTTCTGGGGATACTCACCTGGGCGGTGATGATTTTGACAAATTGGTGGTTGACTGGATGGCGGATGAATTCCTGAAAAATGAAGGAATTGAGCTGCGCAAGGATAAACAAGCTTTGCAAAGGCTTTACGAAGGAGCTGAAAAAGCCAAGATAGAGCTTTCCAGTACCACCACTACAACGATTACCCTGCCATTTATAACCGCAGATGCTAATGGGCCGCGTCACCTGGACATGAAGCTGACCAGGGCAAAATTTGATGATCTTACCCATCATTTAAGGGAGCGGTGTCTGGTAGCGGTTAAGCAGACTTTAAAGGATGGCAATCTTACTGAAAAAGACCTGGATGAGATTATTTTGGTTGGTGGTTCAACCCGCATTGTAGCAATCCAGGAACTGGCACGGTCATTAACTGGCAAGGAGCCTAATATGTCCGTAAATCCGGATGAGGTAGTCGCTCTGGGAGCTGCCGTGCAAGCCGCAATTATAACGGGAGAAGTCAAGGATGTGTTGCTGCTGGATGTTACACCGCTGTCATTGGGTCTGGAGACTATGGGTGGGGTAATGACCCGATTGATTGACCGCAATACTACTATCCCCTGTCAGCGTACAGAAGTATTCAGTACTGCGGAAGACAACCAACCTTCGGTTGATATTGTGGTATTGCAAGGCGAACGGGAAATGGCCAAGGATAACCGCCAGATTGGGCGCTTCCGTCTCGATGGGATTGCCCCGGCGCCGCGGGGAATGGCGCAAATAGAGGTAACATTTGATATTGATACCAATGGTATTTTAAGTGTTTCCGCTAAAGATAAAACCACTCAAAAGGAACAGAAGATTACAATTAGCGGGTCAACTAATCTTGAAAAGAATGAGATTGACCGCATGATGAAAGCAGCAGCTGAACATGCGGCTGAGGATAAAAAACTAAGAGAGAATGTTGATACTAAGAATGAGGCAGATTCTCTGGCTCATCAGCTAAACAGATCTCTTATGGATTTAGGGGAACGTGTTCCTATGCGGGAAAAGGAGCGCTGTGAACAGCTGATTGCTGAGGTAAAAACAGCGGTTGAAACAGAGACCCCTACCGAAAGGTTGCGCGGCTTGATAGATGAATTGCAGCAAGCCGCCAATGATTTAGCTACTAAATCATATGAAACGCATGCAGATGGAAGCGATACTGACCGGGATGACACTATTGATGCCGATTTTACGGATAATTAGCACACAATTGGCGGGAAGCAAAGGGAAGCAAAGGGACGGTTCTCTTGCTTCCCGCTATTCCAGATCGTCGGAGAATAAGGGCAGGTGATATTATTTGGAATTCAAGGATTATTATAAAGCTTTAGGTATCAGCAAGACAGCAACTCAAAAAGAGGTGCAAGCTGCTTACCGAAAACTAGCCAGGAAGCTACATCCGGATGTTAATAAAAAACCGGATGCAGAGGATAGTTTCAAGGCAATCAATGAGGCATATGAGGTTTTAAAAGATCCTGAGAAACGCAAACGCTATGATATGCTGGGGGCTAACTGGCGCGAGGGTGAGAGATACAACCCCCCTCCCGGCGGTGAGAATATGCACTTTGATTTTAGCAATATTAATGCTGGTCAGTACAGTGATTTCTTTGAAAACCTCTTTGGAGGCGGACGATCTTACAGATTTGAGCAGGAAATGCCTGAATGGGCTATGCGAGGAGCAGATCAGGAAACCAATATCGACCTTACCCTGGAAGAAGCATATCATGGGGCTAAAAAGGTATTGCGTCTTCAGCAGTATGAGAGAATAGGCTCTGATACTGCTCCTAAAACTCGCGAAATTAATGTAAATATTCCTAAGGGAGTAAGTGAAGGAAATCGTATCCGTTTAAGCGGCCAGGGAGGCCCCGGTGCGGGAGGCCAAAACGGAGATCTTTATCTGCATGTTCATATCTTGCCCCATAAGATATTTACACTCTCCGGGAATGATCTGGAAGTTGAAATACCTATTAGTCCCTGGGAATCAGTCCTGGGAACGAATTTGGATCTTAGCACTTTAACCGGCAAAGTTAATCTAAAGATACCAGCTGGAGTGCAATCGGGTCAGAAACTGCGCCTGCGGGGTAAGGGAATGCCTTATTCCAAGGGGACTGCCTATGGGGATCTATATGCAGTGATTAAGATTGTAGTTCCCAAGATAATCAATGAGCGTGAACGGGAATTATTTAAGGAACTTTCCCGAGTGTCAAACTTTAACCCGCGCCCGGCGGAAAGGGGGGTCTAAGCGTGGAAATTCGCCGTCACTATATGGTGCTTTGTCGTCCTCGGTTTCAGTCGGGGTTATTATCACTGGCTGAGCTTGCCCGTGAGACCTGTGTTCATCCTGAGTTTTTGGAACGCATGGTGGATTTGGGCTTAATCGAACCGGTGCAATATAGCCCGGTGATGCTTTTTGCGCCGGAGGCAGCAGCTGATGTTGGCAGAGCCTTGCGCCTGCGCAATGACCTGGGTATTAATTGGGCCGGGGTAGGAGTTGTTATGGATCTGTTGGAAAGAATTGCTCAGTTGGAATATGAATTGGCAAGACTGAGAAACAGTTAGGGTTGGTTAAGGAGGTATATAAATATGGATTTTAATAAACTAACCGAAAAAGCCCGTGAAGCAATACATGATGCTGAAACAAAAGCTGTGCGCCTGGGTCATCAGGAAGTTGATGTGGAGCACTTATTTTTGGCTTTGCTTGAACAAAGTGATGGCTTAATTCCTGGTCTTTTTAAACGGGTCGAGATTGAACCTAACCAGATAATATCTGAGTTGGAGAAAAATTTGCACCAGCGTCCACGGGTTTCTGGCGGGAGTAGTGAGGCTGGCAAGGTCTACGTTACGCAGCGGTTTAACCAGTTGCTGGCACGCGCGGAACTTGAAGCAGGGCGTGTCAAAGATGATTATATCAGTGTTGAGCACCTGGTTTTAGCTATGTTTGAAGAAGGTTCTTCCGGCGCAGCATCTCGTATTATGAAAGAGGCCGGTTTAAGCCGGGATAAGTTTTTACAAGCTTTGACAGCAGTGCGTGGTAATCAGCGGGTTACCAGTCCCACACCGGAAGCGACCTATGAAGCGTTGGAACGCTATGGCAGAGATTTAGTAGCTTTGGTAAGAAGCGGCAAGCTGGATCCGGTTATTGGTCGTGATAGTGAGATTCGGGATGTGATTCTAATTTTATCCCGCAAACGTAAAAATAACCCGGTATTAATAGGTGAACCGGGAGTAGGCAAGACTGCTATTGTAGAAGGTCTGGCCCACCGAATAGTCCGAAATGACGTACCTGAGGGCTTAAAAAATAAGACTATATTTGAACTGGATATGGGAGCTCTGGTTGCAGGGGCAAAGTACCGAGGTGAATTTGAAGAGCGATTGAAAGCTGTTTTGCAGGAAGTAACCCAGAGTGAAGGACGCATTATCCTGTTTATAGATGAATTGCACACCATTGTAGGAGCCGGTAAGGCTGAAGGTTCCATGGATGCTGGCAACATGCTTAAGCCTATGCTGGCCAGAGGCGAATTGCATTGTATTGGCGCAACCACTTTGGACGAGTACCGCAAGCATATTGAAAAAGATGCTGCCCTGGAACGCAGATTTCAGCCTGTTATGGTGGAAGAGCCAACCGTAGAGGATACTATTTCCATATTGAGGGGTTTAAAAGAAAGATATGAAGTTTTCCATGGGGTTAAAATACATGACAGTGCCCTGGTAGGTGCAGCCGTACTTTCCAATCGTTATATATCAGATCGTTTCTTGCCCGATAAAGCAATTGATCTGGTAGACCAGGCCTGTGCCATGGTAAGAACTGAAATTGATTCAATGCCCGCCGAATTAGATGAAATATCGCGGCGTATTATGCAATTAGAGATTGAGGAAGCAGCCCTGAGCAAGGAGAAAGACCAAGCCAGTCAGGACAGGCTAATGGTATTACAGAAGGAAATGGCTGATATAAAGAACAAGTCTGATTCTATGCGGGCTATATGGGATTCCCAAAAGAACGCTATCCATAAGGTGACTATACTTCGCGAAGAACTGGATCGAACCCGTCAGGAGATAGAAAGAGCTGAGCGGGATTACGATTTAAACCGGGCAGCTGAGTTGAAATACGGCAAACTGCCGGATCTGGAAAGAAGACTTAAGGCCGAAGAAGAGTTTATGGTTCGCAAACAAGGTGGGGCAGGTATTATCAGCGAAGAGGTAACCGAAGACGAAATTGCCCGCATAATATCCAGATGGACAGGTATACCATTAACCCGTCTGGTGGAAGGGGAAAGGGAAAAGCTTCTTAAGCTGGATGAAATACTGCATGAAAGATTGGTGGGTCAGGATGAAGCCGTCAGCCTGGTAGCGGATGCTATTATTCGCGCTCGGGCAGGTATCAAGGACCCGCGTCGACCAATAGGATCATTTATATTCCTGGGCCCAACCGGGGTCGGCAAAACCGAACTGGCCAAAACACTTGCCCAAGCCTTGTTCGATTCGGAAAAAAATATAATACGTATTGATATGAGCGAGTACATGGAAAAACATACGGTTTCCCGCTTGATTGGAGCCCCGCCCGGCTACATCGGTTATGATGAAGGTGGGCAGTTAACGGAGGCAGTGAGGCGAAAACCTTATGCGGTTATCCTGTTTGACGAAATCGAAAAGGCCCATCATGATGTTTTTAATGTCCTGCTGCAGGTACTGGATGACGGGCGTATTACTGACTCCCACGGGAGAACGGTTGACTTTAAGAATACCATCATCATTATGACATCAAATCTGGGGTCGCAATATTTATTGGAGGGCATCAACGAGCAGGGCGAGATAAGCGAAACAGCCCGTGAACAGGTTATGAATGAATTACACAAGTGGTTCCGGCCTGAGTTTTTGAACAGAATAGATGAGACGGTATTATTTAAACCACTTACTCTGCACGAGATCGAGCGTATTGTTGATTTGATGGTAGATGATCTGCGTGGACGCTTGCAGGAACGTCAGATTAATCTGGAACTAAGCGAAAAGGCACGGATTTTTATTGCTGCTGAAGGCTATGATCCGGTATTTGGGGCTCGTCCCCTGAAACGGTTTCTGCAAAGCCGATTGGAGACTTTAGTAGGGCGGGCACTTGTGAGCGGGCAAGTTGTAGACGGCTCTACCATCCAGGTTGATGCTGAGGACAACACATTGACGATTAATTGGGTTAATCCCTAGTATTTGGAATTATAGTATAGGGACGGCTCTCTCTGTATACAAAGACAGGAGATCCGTCCCTGTCTTTGTGCTGAAATATAACTAAATGTTATTTTTTTTATAATAGCATTTGTGATATAGTTTCATAATAAAATGAGGTGATTTAAGGTGGAAAACCTATATATGGATAATGCAGCAACCTCTTTTCCTAAACCGGAACGGGTTTATGCTGCGATTGATAGTTTTAATCGATATTTGGGAGCAAATCCCGGTCGGGGCACCAATCAGCAGACGTTGCAGGCAGGTTCAATCCTTTTGAATGCACGGGAGACCCTGGCTCGTTTCTTTAACATAAAAGAATGCACCCGTATTGCTTTTACTGCAAATATAACCGAAGCCTTAAATATGGGCCTCAAGGGCTGGTTAAATCCTGGTGACCATGTGATAACTTCCAGTATGGAGCATAATGCAGTTGCCCGTCCCCTTATGGCTTTGACCCGCCAAGGAGTGGAATGGACTGCGGTCTCGGCAGCTTCTGACGGCACTCTGGATCCGAAACTGATAAAAGAAGCTATTCGGGATAATACCCGCATGATTTGTATGTTGCATGCTTCAAATCTTACCGGTGGAATTTTGCCTGTTGCCGAAGTAGGTGAAATTGCCCGGGATAACAACGTTGTTTTTATGGTGGACAGCTCGCAAACTGCCGGAATATTGAATGTGGATGTGGTAAAGCAGAATATTGATATACTGGCCTTTACCGGCCATAAAGGTTTGTTTGGCCCTCAAGGAACAGGTGGTTTATATATTAAACCCGGACTGGAAATAAGACCATTAAAAGAAGGCGGAACCGGTTCAATGTCTGAGTACCTGGAGCAGCCAGGCTTCATGCCGGACTGCCTGGAAAGCGGAACACCTAATACTCCTGGCATAGCAGGACTATTGGCTGGAGTAGAATATATTCAGGAAACCGGCCGGGAAAAGATTGAAGAACATGAACAGAGATTAATTAACATGCTCATGGCGGGGATGCAGGAGATCAGAGGAGTATTATTATACGGGCCGCCTGACAGCACTCAGCGCACCGCAGTTTTACTATTTAATATAAAAGGAATGGATTGCGGAGATGTGAGTCTGAGGTTGGATTATGAATACGGTATTATTACCCGTTCAGGTCTGCATTGTGCTCCCCTGGGGCATAGAACCCTGGGAACTTTGGAGATGGGGGCATGTCGATTAAGCCCCGGCTATTTTAATACTGAGGCAGATATTAAAAGAGTTCTGGAAGCTGTTTACAATATAGCTTCCAGCACTTAGCCGGTTTTCAGGATATCTTTGATCATGGCCAGGGTTGCTCCTCGGTTATTGGACTTATACGTATACATTTTATTATCGGCTTCTGCAAATACTTTTTGCATGGGTTGATCAGGATGCAGTTTTAATGCAAAACCTACGGCTATGGATAAGGGCAGATGAGTATGGCTGGCTCTGTATTCCCCACAGGTTTTTACTATTCGTTGACAGGAATGTTCCAATACCTCTTTGGATGTTTCAGTTAAAAGCACTGCAAATTCATCACCGCCAATACGTGCAACTACATCACCTTCCCTAAAACAGCCTTTTAAAACAATGGCTGCTGCTTTTATCAATTCATCACCGCATTGGTGCCCCAGGTTATCGTTGACCATCTTAAGGCAGTCAATATCGGCTACGATAACACCTACCGGCAAGTAACGGCTCTTATCCAGAAGCATCATCTCTTCATCAAAATAAGCCCGATTATAAAGCCCGGTCATGGCATCATGCATACCCAGGTAATGCAGTTTTTTCTGCAGAAGTTTACTCTCGGTAATATCCCTGCCTACCACCTGGTATTCGATTATTTGATTCTTTTCATTAAATATTGCCCGGTAGTTCCATTGCTGCCAGCGAATTTCACCATCGCTCATTTTTATCCGCTGCTCTATTTTAACCACCGGGTTATCTATGCTAATGGTTCTAAAACAATTCTTAAATTTATGGCGGTCTTCTTCCGGAATTCGGGGGATAAAGCGGGTTCCTATTAATTGTCCTTTGCTAAGTCCAAAATATCGGCAAAATGCCTCGTTAACAAAGGTTAAAATGCCGTATTTCTTAAACCGGCATATTAATTCAGTTTGATCTTCAACCACCATTCGATATAGGTTCTCACTTTGCCTCAATGCATCTTCCAGTTTATTACGAATGGTTATATCACGAATGATGGTTTCATAATACAGTATAATACCTCGTTCGTTTTTAACTGCCATACTGGTATAACTGAAAATCACTTCATAACCGTCCCAGGCAACCAGTTTTAAAGTTAAGCCTTTAATGATATCTATACCCTGATTCATCTGAGCAAGTATTTTTTCATAAATCTCGACAGAATCTGGATGAATGATTTTAGCCGCCAGATTGGGGTTGTTTAACCAAAATTCATGGGGATAACCCAGGATTTTTTCAGCAGCGCTATTAATATAGATTATCTGTCCGTTATCGGCCCGCATACGGAAGATAATCTCTCCCACACAGGCAGTCAGCCGTTCGTAGCTTGCATTAATACCTCGGATTTGCTCAAGTTCATGTAATAAATCTGCTCTGGCTATATTTTCTTCATTCATTATGAATCCATCCTTTTTTGAAAATAAAGGCTTGATATCTTGCATACTGCATATATTTCCCCATGGATGTCTCAGGAATCTTCCCTTTGCTCAAAATGACAGTTCAGAAGTGACTTTTTGTATATTTGAATTATGCAAAATCCTTAATCATATAAGTAATTAATAGAAATAGTTGTTTATTTATTATAGTATAATAGTAAAAAACCTTGGTGAGAAGATAAGAGAGTTTTCAGGAGAGAAAGATGAGCCGTTTTAAGATAGCGTTAATCTATGTTATTGCTAAATGCAAGGATCCAGTCAGTGGTTTAACCCATCTGGCAGGTGCTTTGTTATCCGTACTGGGACTGGTTATTCTGGTTCTATATGCACAACGGTACGCTACTATCAAGCACGTTATTTCATTTTCTATTTTTGGTGCTGCACTTATATTGCTGTATAGTGCCAGTGCGGTTTACCATCTATTAAATGTTTCGGATAGAATCAACACGCTTTTGAGGCGGATAGATCATATGATGATCTATATTTTAATAGCTGGTACATATACCCCCATTTGTATTATTGGGCTTACTGGTGCATGGGGAGTAAGCATGTTAATTACGGTATGGATACTGGCAGCAATAGGTATTATTATGACGGTGATATGGTTTGGAGCACCCCGCTGGCTGACCACTGCGGTTTATTTACTGATGGGATGGCTGATTGTAATTGCTTTCTATCCGCTTATACATTTCTTATCGGCAGGTGCAATAACCTGGCTGGTAATTGGCGGCCTTTTATACACTATTGGAGCTTTAATTTACGGTTGTAAGTGGCCTAATTTAACCTGCCGGTGGTTCGGCTTTCATGAAATTTTTCACCTGTTTGTAATTGGAGGCAGCCTGGGACACTTCTGGATGATGTTCAGATATCTGATGTACGTATAAAAAAGCTATTACTTATGTTGAGTCAAGTTTAATAATCATAGTATCCAATATCAAGAAATAGACATTTTATAAGCTTTATAAGGAAAAACTTTATGAGGAGGTTTGTTGTTATAGTGAAAAGTGGATTGATATCAGGAGTTCGAACCATTTATCAACGTGAGGCCTGGGTTACAGGAATCTTTTCATGGGTTAAGAATCTTGTTGCCAATTTTAGAAGCCAGGGAGTATCAACTTGTGCTTCTCTGTGTGTTACCTCCCTAAAAAACTCTTATGTTCGAGGTCAGGTTTTTCCTTTTATTAATATACCTATTCGCTTAAAGGAAAAGGAGCTTTTAGGTTTGTACGAATATTTTGGTGAGCAAATGCTGCTTGACGATAGATATATCTATTGTGACTTAGTGGTTCACTCTATTTATTATGCTGAAAACAAGGATCCTGCCCATATCCAAGCTATGGAACAACGTGCCCGGCAGATATTTAAAGACAATGGCTATGAGATAATTGCCTTTGAAGATGGAATGGCCACTATGACCATTGACCGCGGGGTTTTGGAAAACGAAGCAGGATTTACTGTTTTGCTTAATAGGTTGCTGGAGAATGCTATAAAAATGCAGGCAGATATGGAAAAATAAAATTAGGAGGACGCGGATATAAATCACATTTCACGAAATGACTCTTGCTGGTGTGGGAGTAATAAGAAATATAAAAAATGCCATTTGGAACAGGATGCCCGGCTGGAGCAATTGCAGGCAAAGGGTTATCCGGTGCCTGGCCGTGAGCTTATTAAAACTGAACAACAGATTGACGGAATACGGCGCGCCTGCCAGCTGAGCAGCCAAATTCTTGATATGGTTGGTCAGAGAATTCGAGCTGGTGTTACTACTAACGAGATTAACCAATGGGTACATGAATATACTATACAGAATGGTGCTATTCCAGCCTGTTTAAATTATGAAGGCTTTCCCAAGAGTGTTTGTACATCACCCAATAATGTTATTTGCCATGGAATTCCGAATAATAATCCTTTAGAGGATGGAGATATAATAAACGTAGATGTTACCTCCATAGTCGATGGGTTCTACGGAGATGTCAGCCGCATGTTCCTGATTGGAGATCCTGCCCGTGAAGCGCGGGAACTGGTTCAGATAGCCCGCGATTGTCTTTATCTGGGAATAGAACAGGTTAAACCCTTTAACCGGATTGGTGATATAGCGTATGCAATAGAGCAGTATGCTAAACAGCACGGGTTTTCGGTTGTTCAGGATTACGGGGGACATGGCGTAGGGGTTAATTTTCACGAGGAACCATTTGTCCAACATTATGGTGCTCGTGAAAATGGTATGATATTGGTACCTAATATGGTATTTACTATTGAACCCATGATTAATGCCGGCAGCTATAAATGCAAACGGCTTAAGGATGGTTGGACAACCGTAACAGTTGACGGTTCACTATCTGCTCAATGGGAACATACGGTGCGGGTAACTGAAACGGGCGCAGAAATTCTTAGTGAGTAGCAGGCAGGGCAAATGTTAAGGTTAGGTGGGCTGTTCACCGTAGAACCACCTAACCTTTTACTGTGTCTGCCATTTTATGGGATTGAGAATGTTTTAGGTAATTGCTACAATGTAGGGCAAGTATTATTCAGCAATATAAGTAGTATATCATTGAATCTAATCGCAGTAAGGGCTGGGAGGATTGAGAATGGCGGTAATAAGACCTTTTAGGGCGTTGAGACCGATTCCGGAACTGGCTTCCAAAGTAGCGGCTCTCCCCTATGACGTAATGAGCAGTGAAGAAGCCAGGGAGATGGTTAAGGAAAACCCCTGCTCTTTTCTGCATGTTGATAAGGCAGAAATTACTCTGGATCAGGATGTAGATCTGTATGATGTGCGGGTATATGAGAAAGCACGGGAAAATTTGCAGGGTATGATTGACAATGGTATATTGACGGCAGATGATAAGCCCTGCCTGTATATTTATCGCCTGATTATGCAGGGACGAGCCCAGACCGGGATTGTAGCCTGTACTTCTATAGATGAGTATTTGCATAATATTATTAAGAAGCATGAACTTACCAGAGCTGATAAAGAGATGGACCGAACCAGGCATGTGGACTACTGCGATGCTAATACTGGTCCGATCTTTCTTACTTATAGATTTCAGGCTGAGATCAATGAAGTCGTAGCCGATTGGACGAAAAAAAAGCCAGTCTATGACTTCCAATCAGATGACGGAATTGGTCATATCGTCTGGATAATTGATCAAGAGGATGTTATTAATAGGCTTATGGCTTTGTTTAAGCAGGTGGAATATTTGTACATTGCGGATGGGCATCATCGTTGTGCGTCGGCAGTGGGTGTAGGACAGTTGCGCCGGCAGACTAATCCTGATTATACCGGGGAAGAAGAGTTTAATTATTTCCTGTCAGTAATATTTCCTGACCAGGATTTATATATTATGGATTATAACCGGGTGGTTAAGGATCTGAACGGGTTATCACCTGAACAATTCCTTCAGCATCTATCTTCATCATTTTCTGTTACGAAGGCGGCAGACAACCATCCTTTCAAACCGCAGCGCAAGCACAGTTTTGGCATGTATATGCAGGGACACTGGTATCAACTTGATGCCTTGGAGGGAAGCTTCGATCTTAATGATCCGGTTGCCAGGCTGGATGTTTCTATCATGCAAAATAACATTTTGGCTTCCTGGCTGGGGATTGAAGACCCGCGTACTGATAAGCGAATTGATTTTGTGGGTGGTATACGGGGCTTGAAGGAGCTGGAAAGAAGGGTGGATGACGGTATGCAGGCAGCATTTTCCATGTTTCCGCCCACCATTCAGGACTTGATGGATATTGCCGATTCTGGACAGATTATGCCCCCAAAATCAACCTGGTTTGAACCGAAACTGAGAAGCGGATTGTTTATTCACAAACTGTCTTAAAATCAAATATTTGTTTATTAAATTTATGCTGTTTTAGATATCATCCTTAATTGACTTATATTTATTATTTTAATATTTTGCTGCATGAAAACGCCCTAATGAAAGAAAAGTAATTAAAGAGTTCAAACCCTGCTCCCGGGAGCTATTACAATAAATATTAGGGAGGATTGATTACATGAAAACAGAAGACATTAAGATAGCCGGGATGACTTGCTCACACTGCAAGGCGGCGGTAGAGAAATCGATTAAGTCGCTGACCGGTATAATCGATCTTAAGATATTGCTGGAAGAAGGTAAGGCGCAAGTATCTTTTGATGAAAGCAAGGTTTCTCTCAAAGATATACGGGCCAGCATTGAAGAAGCAGGCTATGCAGTGAAAAACTAGCTACCCATAGTTCACACTGAAAAGAAAACTCCCCTTTCGAATCAAAGGGGAGCAAATCGTGCTGGGGTGAATTACTATTCATATGATGATAGCTGGGTATGATTTAGATACCCAGCTAGCCTTGCCAAAGGTCCTCCAATGTTTGCGCCTTTCTAATTAAACGGATCTCTCCGTCCTTGGTCAACAAAATTTCAGCCGGCAGCAGACGCGAGTTATAGTTGCTGGCCATTACAAAACCATAAGCGCCAGTATCGTGAACTATAAGGGCATCTCCCTCCTGGCAGCGAGGCAAGATCCGATCATGAGCCAGAATATCCCCGCTTTCGCAAATCTGTCCGACCACATAAACTGGTTTGTTATATTTCTCATATAGCCGGTCTTCCTGGGGAACTATGCTAATTTCGTGATAGCTGTCGTACATCACCGGGCGCACCAGGGTGTTAAAACCAATATCGGTACCCACGAAGCAGGTATTATAGTTTTCCTTTACGGCAGTTACTGTACCCAGCAGTGCTCCGCATTCAGCCACAACATAACGTCCCGGTTCAATGCGGATTTGAATTGGGCGGTGTGAGGCTGTCCAATCTTGCACCATTTTATCAAGTTCATTGCCTAATTCAGTTAGATCCAGGCGCGGTTCTTCATTATGCTTATAGGGGATACCAAACCCTCCCCCCAGGTCAACCATTTCAACACTGGGAAGGTCAACCGCCAATTCCAGTATACTAGCGGCAGCTTCAAGATAGGCTTGGGATTCTAGAAATAAAGACCCTATATGATGATTGAGACCTATAATGGTCATATCATAATTAGCGGCAATTTCCTGTGCCAACTGCAGATCTTCTCTGGCAATACCGAATTTGGCTTTTTTACCCCCGGTTATTACTTTATCATGATGACCGGCGCCAATACCGGGATTAATGCGCAGACATACCCTTCCACCCCGATTTATCTTGCCCAGAAGATGTAGTTGGGAAAGTGAATCTACGCTGACCAGAATACCGTGATCCACTGCGAACTGAAGCTCATCCTGGGTCACATTATTGCCTATAAAAGTTATCCGGTCAGTTGTAAAGCCCGCCTTCATTTCCAGGTACATCTCACCGGGAGACATACCATCTACATCCAGATCCTCGCTCATAATAATTTTTAATAATTCCACGTTGGTGTTGGCTTTGGCCGAATAATTAACCCTGAAGTTAGGGTACTTGATAAGGTTTTTCATTTCCCGGCAGCGTTTTCTTAGAATCTCTTCGTCGTATACATATAAGGGGCTGCCATATTTTCTAAGTAGTTCATGGACTGGTTGTTTACCAAAGACTAATTCTTCAAATACCAAGTTTTTTCACTCCCTGTTTAAGAGCTATAGACTATAACATTGTAATTCAGCCGGTCGGATTTTGGCAAGACTGTGAGAAAAGTAGATCGCGTCAAGTTACTTTGGGTTTTTAATAATAAAAAATCCCCTCTAATAACTAAGCTGTTCTAATTGATCTTAAGAACTGTAAGGTGGCTGTTTTCTTGCCTTTATTAAGGATAGCTATGTTC
>JAQVWS010000092.1 GCA_028709585.1 Syntrophomonas sp.
CCTGTTCCAAGTTCTGCCCCAATATCATGACATAATGTTCTAATATATGTGCCCTGGGAACATCCAACTTCTAGCTTGATCTCAGGCCGGTTTTCGGCATCAATATCCAGATTTAACAGCTTTATATACTCAATCTCAATCTCACGTGATTCCCTGTCAACTGTAATTCCCTGGCGAGCTAAATCATATAACCGGTTGCCTTTATAATGTATAGCTGAATACATAGGCGGCGTTTGACGTATCCGCCCGGTAAAACTATTAAGTATCGGCATCAATCTATCCGCGTTAAAATCAATATAGTTTTGATATATAATTTTACCCCAGGCATCCTGGGTATCGGATATGCCTCCCAGGATCATAGTAGCCCGGTAAACCTTATTTTTCTCGCTGACATACTCTATCACTCGCGTTGCATAACCAATTGCAACCGGCAAAACTCCTTGAGCCATCGGATCCAGGGTGCCCAGATGCCCTAACTTGGTTTTAGGGAAAACTTTCTTCAGCTTTTTTATAACATCAAAGGAGGTCATGCCAGCGGATTTATTTATATTTATAAAACCATCCACCTAGCCTACCACACTCTCCACCGTTAAAATCACCTGTTTTTCTGCTTGCTCCATGTTTCCGTCCTGTTTGGCTCCTGCTGCTCTCCGATGACCGCCCCCTCCAAATATTGATGCCAGAGCAGCAACATCAACATCTCCCTTGGAACGGAACCCGACTTTAATAAGCCCGGGACTAATCTCTCTGAACAATAAACCTACCTCTACGCCTTTTATCTTTAAAGTATAGTTAACAATACCTTCCGGGCAGAGGTCCAAGGCTCCAATGGCTTTTACTTCTTCGTAGTTTAGAATCATCCAGGCAACTTTGCCGCTATCATTAAATTTTATACTTTCCAAAGCTAGCTTTAGCAGCATTACTTCAGCCCTGCTCTTGGATTCAAACAGATTCAGCCTGATTAAATCAAGATTAACTCCCTTGTCAAGGAGCTCAGCCGCATTGTGAAAGGTTGCACTGCTGGTACTGTTGTGCATAAATCCTCCGGTATCCTGCAGGATTCCCGAATAGAGGGCACTGGCAATGTCAGGACTAATCTTGACTCCCAGGTGCTGCAACAGTTCTAAAACTAACTCTGCGGTAGATGATGCCTTATCATCAACATAATTAAGGTTGCCAAACATAGCATTACTCTGGTGATGGTCAATATTAATGGTATACTCCCTTGTTTTCAGGATATTTACCATCTGATCCCCAGTACGTTCTTCATCAGAACAGTCCAGAAATATAACAGTGCTAACCCTGGTTGCAGATTGTTCCGGACCAAGGATAGCTTCACTGCCTTTTAAAAATTTATAGATTTCCGGAACCGGATCCTGTAATAAGATCTGCACGTTCTTATCCAAGGCTAAAAGCCCCAGATACATACCGATTAATGAACCTATGCAATCTCCGTCCGGGATAGCATGACCAACCAGTAGATAATTATCTCTATTCTCTATCTCACGGGCGATTTCAGCAAAGCTATTCATTATCCTGTTCCTTATCCTCTTTATTCTCCTTTAGCCCTTCCAGCAACGAAGAGATTTTTAGTCCGTGTTCTATGGATTTATCCAAGCGAAAATCCAGTTCAGGTGCATGCCTGATCTGAATGCCCTGTGCTAGTCCTGACCTTATATATCCACGGGCATTTTGCAGTGCTTGCATGGTTTCAGTTTGTTTTTGTTCGCTGCCCAGGATACTGATATAGACCCGGGCATGGCTGATATCTTGAGCTACATCGACACGGGTAACTGAAACCGATGTAAAATCAATGCGAGGGTCTTTTATATCTTCTTGTATTATGGTGGACAGAATTCTCTTAATCTCAACCGCCATTCTTTCCTGTCTGCGTTTTCCCATTTTAACACCCCACTAAAGTGAATATACCGGTACACATCACATTCCCGGTCATGGAATGGTTATATTATTTTTAATCCTGTTGAAGTACCCTTTTAATTAAGCTTTTTAGAGTTTGCGGGCAATCTCTTCCAGAATGTAGCCCTCAATAATATCGCCCTCTTTGACATCGTTAAAATCTTTGATGCCAATTCCGCATTCATAGCCTTCCACGACTTCTTTGGCATCATCCTTAAATCTCCGCAAAGAGGAGAGTTTACCCTCATGCACTATAACCGAATCGCGCAATATTCTTATACTAGCGTTTCTTTGCATCTTGCCGTCTATAATATAGGAGCCCGCAATTATTCCGGCATTAGGAGTTTTGAAGGTTTGCCTTACCTCAGCCCGCCCCAGGTATTTTTCCACAAAATCGGGATCCAAGAGGCCTTCCATGGCTTTCTTGACGGCATCAATAGCTTCATATATTACCCGATAGAGGCGAACATCAATATTCTCATCCTCTGCGTGTTTACGGGCTTTTACATCAGGGCGCACGTTAAAACCAATAATTATTGCAGTAGACGCCGAAGCTAACATAACATCTGTTTCAGTTATTGCTCCTACTGCGGAATGAATTACCGTAACTTTGACCTCGTCGGTGCTAAGTCTTAATAACGATTGCGCCAAGGCCTCAATAGAGCCCTGAACGTCACCTTTGATTATCAGGTTTAATTCTTTAATTCCTGTCTGCATCTGTTTATAGAAATCATCCAGCGAAATCTTGCTGTTTTGTTTTTGATCTTCCAGCTTCTTTTCACCCAGTCTTAGACTGGCAACCTCCTTCACGATCTTTTCATCGCAAACCTGAACCCGTTCGCCAACTTCAGGCACGTCAGACCAACCAGTAATCTCTACTGGCATGGAAGGGAAGGCCATGTCAACTCTACGTCCCCGGTAATCAGTCATAGCCCTGACTTTGCACCAGGTAAACCCGCATATTATGAAGTCACCAACTCTTAAGGTGCCCTTCTGAACCAGCACAGTAGCCACTGCACCGCGGCCCTTATCGAGTTCTCCTTCTATCACTACCCCTTCAGCGGGTCTGTCAGGGTTGGCTTTTATTTCATGCAATTCTGCCAACAATAGAACCCGTTCCAGGAGGTTGTCAATGCCCATACCGGTTTTGGCAGATACCGGTATAAACATGGTATCACCGCCCCATTCTTCAGGCACAATACTATATTCAGTAAGCTGCTGCATCACCTTGTCTGGATTGATATCAGGCTTATCCATTTTATTTAGAGCTACAACAAAAGGTACTTTGGCAGCTTTGATGTGATTTATTGCTTCAATGGTCTGAGGCATAACTCCATCATCGGCTGCAACAACCAGGATTACAATATCAGTAAGGTTGGCACCTCTGGCTCTCATGGCAGTAAATGCTGCATGTCCCGGGGTATCGATAAATGTTATACGGTTGTCATTTACTTTTACCTGATAGGCACCAATATGCTGGGTAATGCCTCCGGCTTCTCCTGATACTACATCCGCCTTTCGAATCCTATCTAATAGTGAGGTCTTGCCATGATCCACATGGCCCATAACTGTAATGATAGGTGAACGCGGCAAGAGGCTTTCTGCAGTGTCAACGATTTCTTCCAGAATTTTTTGTTCGGCAGATTCTTCGTGTCTAACCTCAACGTCATAAAGGCTGGCAACAATCTCAATGGTTTCAAAGTCAATCTCTTGGTTAATAGTAGCCATTATCCCTAATTCCATTAACTTCTTGACAATTTCCGCTGAACCTTTAGCCAATCTTTCCGCCAGTTCTCTTACTTGCAGAGAATCACCTACAGTAATAAAATCCGGCGTCACTAGATTTGCTTCTTCTTTTTTCTTTTTATGCTTGCCTTTTTTCTGGGGTCGGCTGTAATCTTTAGTAAACTGGGGTTTAGCAGGGACTGTTTTTTTGGGAGGTTTTCCCTGTGTATTGACACCGGGCTTTTTCTTATTATCAAAACCAGAATTAATAAAGCCAGTAGTAGTTGATGGTCTGGAAATGTTCCCTGGCTGCCCTGGCCGGGGAGAATTATGCCTGTTATCCTTGTTATTGGTTGTCCTTGGATCAGAGCCGGTTCTTGGGGTACCCGGCCTGCTATCTGCACTACTGGCGGGCCTTGAATCTGAACCGCTCCGGGCAGCATTGGGCCTGTTATCTCGATTGCCGGTTGTTCTGCGCCCCGCGTCGGTTCTGACTTCTGCTGGCTTGTTAATATCAGAGCTGCCTGTAGTTCTGGGTTGTCTAAAGCCTTGATTTCCTCGTTTTTCGAACTCAGGAGGCTGAATTGCTTGTACACCTGATGAATTCGGGGAGGGGCCTTGTCTTCTCGCTGTTGTATCCGGCCTTCCCGATTGGGTTGCAGGTTTTATACCTGATTGGGGCCGAAAAGTATTATTTATAACCCTATCCTGCTGTGCCCTGGAAGAACTGGTGGCAGGGCCCTTCCGGGGTTCAGCATCTGGACGTTGATCTTGAATAAACGGCCTTCCTGATTGAGGAGCCGGCTCTTTTTTCTCACCCAGTCTTTTTTTAACCCATGATGCCTGTGATTCTTCCATAGTACTCATATGATTTTTAATATCCAACCCCAAGCGTTGCAGGGTATCAACCATTTCCTTGCTGGGCATTCCAATTTCTTTTGCCAGTTCATGTACTCTTATTTTGGCCATTAATCCACCCCCATAGTTTTTGCCACTTTTGCAGCTTCCTCAGCCGCTTTTAAAATTGCGTCAGCCATACCAGCATCATTAATAGTTATAGCTACCCGATATGCTTTGCCAATACTGGCACCAATTTCATATTTATTTCCTAACCCCAGCCAGGGAATTTTCTGTTTATTACAGTTCTTAATCAGTGTTTCCCTGGTGTTTTCAGCTATATCTTCACTCACAAGCAAAATGTAAGCCCGATGCCTAATTATACTGTTTCTGGCCGCCATAGCTCCAGAAGAGACCTTTCCGGCACGTTGGGCTATGCCTATGAGGTTATATACTCTTTGCAGAATAACCACTCACCTTTTTCTATGGAATGTTCTTTTCCTGTAACTGGCCAAGAATATTGTCTAGTATATCCTCAGCGATCTCGTGTTGAAGAGCTTTTTGCAGTCTCTTCCCCTTTAGCGCCAGATTAAAACATTTCTGTTCAGGACAAAGGTATGCTCCCCGCCCCGGCTTTTTACCTGTGGTATCAAGCTCAACCAAACCTGTCGGGGTTTTGACAACTCTAATTAACTCCTTTTTATTCCTCATCTCCCTACATCCTACACACATTCGCTGTGGCAGTTTGCGCGGTTTAATCATCGGGCTCATTCTCCTCTTGTGCTTGGCTTTCACTCTTAATATCAATTTTCCATCCGGTCAGTTTGGCGGCCAAGCGGGCATTTTGCCCTTCTTTGCCAATGGCTAAAGAGAGTTGAAAATCAGGCACTACCGCTCGGGCTTTTTTGTTTTCCGCATCTATCAATACTGATAGAACCTTGGATGGGCTTAAAGCATTGGCAATAAATTTATCGGGATCTCTATGGTACTTGATAATATCAATTTTTTCGCCATTTAACTCGCTAACAATATTTTGCACCCTAATACCGCGGGGGCCAACGCAAGCACCTACAGAATCAATCTTTTCATCAATTGAATGAACAGATATCTTAGAGCGTGCCCCAGCTTCCCTGGCAATAGATTTGATTTCTACTAATCCTTCATATATTTCGGGAACTTCAAGTTCGAACAGCCGTTTCAAAAAATAAGGATGAGTTCGAGAAACAAATACGCTGGGACCCTTGGAAGTGTTTTTAACTTCGTATATATAACCCTTTACTCTTTGCCCAGCTTCATATCTTTCAGACATTATTTGATCGGACGGCAGCATAATTCCTTCAGTTCTGCCCAGGTTAATTACTACCGTTTTTGATTCAATTCTCTGAATGGTTCCAGTTACTACTTCACCTTCCCTTTCAGAAAATTCTTCATATATCAAAGTCCGCTCAGCTTCCCGCAGTTTCTGTACTACTACCTGTTTAGCGGTCTGAGCGGCTATTCGGCCAAAATCTGAAGGCGTAACCTCTACGCTGACAATAGCGTTTTCTTCACATGCAGGCTCGATTATCTGCGCTTCTTCCAATGATATCTCCAAGCAATCATCTGTGACCTGCTCGACTACTCGTTTCTGGGCAAATACTTGCACCTCACCGTTAAGCTTGTTTAACTCCACACTAACATTCTGGGTTGTGCCAAAATTCTTTTTATAAGCTGTATTTAAGGCTGATTTAATTGCTTCAATTAAAGCTTCCTGCGGAATTCCCCGCTCCTTTTCCAATTCCATCAATGCCTGCATGAGTTCACTGGACATTTTTATTCTTCCTCCTTAAAATTCCGGATGGAGCCGAACGATAGATATTGCATCACGCGATATCTGAACTAATTTACCTTCGATATCTATACTCAATGCCTCCCGATCGGTATTAACCAGAATACCTGCAAACTTCTTCTTTCCTTCAACAGGCTGGGCGGTTTTTACCAATACTCTCTCACCCTGAAAGCGCGCAAAATCACTGTCATTTTTTAATATTCTATCAATCCCAGGAGATGATACTTCCAGGAAATCGTAATCAAGGTTGCTCTCATCATCTATGTATTTTTTAACTGCTCTGGTAGCCAGGGCACAGAGATCTACATCAACACCCTGGGGTGTATCAATGAATATTCTTAGAACCTGCCCCTCGGGTTCTCTTTTATATTCGATCTCATATAAATCTATTCCTTGAGCCTGAAGTATGCCGGCAACTACTGACCTTATCTGAAAATCAAGCTCTTTTCCGGCCATTATCATGTCACCTCGTATCTTTAATAATTACAATTCCAGTTTACAATAGAAAAAGTGGGCCGTTACCCACTCTTTCTAATACAGTATTAGCAAGATACATTAAAAGTATAACACAGTACCGTATAATTATTCAAGCCACAGCTTAATACTCAGGCGAAAAGACTAATTTGGGTTTTTTCGGGTAACCCCGCAAAGCAATTCTCTTTTCTCATTATATCCATGGCACTCTTATTAAGATGAGTGCGGTTTTGAAATTCTTCAATAGAAATATACTCGCCATCTTTCCGGCTGGCTATGATACCATGAGCGGCGCTGGCTCCAACATTGGGTAAGGCGGCAAAAGGTAGAATCAGGCCGTTATCAACAATAATAAACTTCTGCGCATCTGATTTATATATATCTACCGGATAGAATTTAAACCCGCGCGCATACATTTCCAAAGCCAGTTCCAATATGGTCAGCAGTTTTTTTTCTTTTTGCGGCGCATTATGACCCATACCTTCAATTTCCTTAATCCTGGCCCGCACTGTATCATATCCGTGCAGGACCGTTTCTGCCTCGAAATCTTCAGCTCTAATCCCAAAGAAACTGGCATAGAATGCCAGGGGGAAGTTTATTTTGTACCAGGCAATACGAAAGGCCATAGTTACATATGCAACAGCATGAGCTTTCGGAAACATATACTTAATCTTCTGGCAGGAATCTATATACCAGGACGGTACTCTACATTTCTCCATTTCAGCCACTTCAGGCGGTTTTAATCCTTTGCCCTTGCGAACCTTTTCCATTATCTCAAAAGCCTTATTCTTATCCATCTCTTTATAAATCAGATATGTCATTATGTCATCACGGGTACATATTACTTCATTAAGAGTAGCTAAGTTTCCAGCTATCAGGCTCTGGGCATTGTTTATCCATACATCAGTTCCATGGGAAAGCCCGCTTATCCTTACTAATTCAGAAAAACTGGTGGGCCGAGTTGCTTCCAGCATCTGTCTGACAAAACGAGTTCCGAATTCCGGTATGCCGAAAGTACCAACGCTGGTATCAATCTCCTCCGCTGCTATCCCTAAAGGCTCAACCCCGGAAAATAGTTTCATGGTCTCTTGTTCTGAAAGGCTTATCGAGGAAGCCTTAATACCAGTCAAATCCTCCAGTTCTTTAATTACGGTAGGATCGTCATGCCCTAGAATATCCAGCTTGACCAGCTGATCGCCTATCGCATGATATTCAAAATGAGTTGTAATTACCCCCGAGCCCTTGTTATCGGCCGGATTCTGGAGAGGGGTAAAATCTAGAATATCTTTGTTCTTGGGAACTACTATCAATCCACCTGGATGTTGGCCAGTAGTTCTTCTAACTCCGGTAATACCCTGAGCAAGACGAGCTATTTCAGAATTCCTGAGATTTGCTCCCAATCCTTCAGCATATTTTTTCACAAAGCCAAAAGCAGTTTTATCAGCTATAGTCGATATGGTTCCCGCCCTGAAAACATTGTCACTGCCAAACAACTCTTCAACATATTGATGAGCTTGGCTTTGATAATCGCCTGAGAAATTGAGGTCAATATCTGGCACTTTGTCACCCTCGAAGCCCAAAAAGGTTTCAAAGGGTATATCAAAACCATCCTTATGCAAATCTGCTCCGCAATTGGAACATTCTTTGTCTTCCAAATCGGCTCCGCACCCAACTGAATTATCAGTAATAACTTCAAAATTAAAACACTGGGGACAGATATAATGAGGGGGCAAAGCATTTACTTCGGTAATACCGGTAAAAAAAGCCACCAAAGAGGAGCCTACTGAACCTCGCGAGCCCACCAAATAGCCGTCTTCATTGGATTTCTTAACTAGCTTATGGGCAATCAGATATAATACCGAAAATCCGTATTTATTAATTGATGATAATTCTCGTTTTACTCTTGCTTCCACGATTTCAGGCAACTTGGCTCCATAAATCCCATGCGCTTTTTGCCAGGTCAATTCATTGATCTCTTTTTCGGCGGTTTCAATCTGAGGGGGATAAAAACCATCTGGTACCGGTTTAATTGCGTCAATCATGTCTGCTACCCGGGCCGGGTCTTCTATTACTACCCGTCTGGCTTCATCTTCACCCAAATAGCAAAATTCCTGCAACATATCATCTGTGGTTCTAAAATAAAGCGGGATTTTCTCGCCGCCATCCCCATAATCCTGTCCAATTTGAAGGATAGTGCGGAATATCTCGTGCTGGGGCTCAACAAAATGAACATCTCCAGTTGCAACTACCGGCTTATTGAGCTTTCTCCCCAACTCAACAATGCGTATATTTATATCTGCCAAGGCTGCTTCTGATTCTACCAAACCTTTTCTTATGAGAAATGCGTTATTAGCCCGGGGCTGGAT